>NZ_SRLV01000050.1:0-65491 GCF_006518205.1 Myxococcus sp. CA005
GGTCGGCACCGTCGCATTGGGATGCCTGTCCAGGTGGGTGGCGAGCCCGGTCTGGCGGATGGCGGGGCGGGCGGGCCGTTCGGAAGGCTTGGAGCCCGATGGCGACGACGGTGATGGCGCACGGGCCGTGGGCCGGTTCTCCACCCGGATGGGCTCGGTGGGAAGCGTGTCGTCATCACCGCGCCCCGCCGTCAGGGTGGATGTGTCCGTCGAGATTTCCTGCGCGACGGCGGTGCGCTGCGCCGCCGCGCCAGGCGGCGTCACCCGCGCCAGCAACTGGGCGCACTTGCGGCAACCTTCCGCATGTCTGCGCAATGGATTGGATTCCGAAGCATGAAGCTGTCCAGCGGCGAGCGCCCGCGCGGTGATTTCGTCAAAGCAGGACACGGAGGCAACGTTCTCCCACGCTCCGTGTCCCCGAGAAAGGGGGGCTTTACATTCCAAACGGTCCTTTCTTGGACTCTCTGCTTCACGCCGGGGGCCGCGCGTGCTGCCATGCGGTACGTCTGGCTGCGTCATCCTGGAGTCCCAACGTGTCAAACACTTCGCCCTCGCTCGAGCTCTCCCAGCCTCCGCTGCTCGCCAAGGAATTGCTGCGTGCTGCCGTGGCACGCCGGCCCTCGCGGCCCGGAGAGGTGCCCCGCCTGGATGTGCGGGTGAAAGGCTTCACCCCGGACGCCAGACAACTGGCCCGTTACCGGGAGGTGTGTGGGTTTCCCGAGGATGGCTACCTGCCGCTGCCTTTCCCTCAGGTGCTCGCGACGTCGCTGCACCTCACGCTGCTCAACCACCCGGCGTTCCCCTACCGGTTGCTGGGCATGGTGCACGTGCGCAATCACATCCAGCAGCATCACCGCCTGCACGCAGGGGCCCGGCTCTCCGTCCATGCCTGGGTCGAAGGCCAGCGTGAGGCACGGCAGGGGCGCGAGCTGGATTTGCACACCGTGGTGGAATCGGACGGCGCGCAGGTGTGGAGCGCCGTCACCACCATGCTCCGCCGCCTGCCTGGAATGGGGGAGCGGCCGCGTGAGGCGGGGCGTCCTCCCTCCACCGACGTGGCGCAAGTCTTCGCCAACAGTCGTCCGGCCAACTGGTCCGTCCCGGAGAACGCGGGCCGCCGTTACGCCCGGGCGTCGGGCGACTACAACCCCATCCATCTGTATGGCTTCACGGCGCGCCCCTTCGGCTTTCCCCGCGCCATCGTCCATGGCATGTGGACCGTGGGCCGCTGCGTGGCGGAGATGGGCGAGGCGGCGGAGGCTCCCGCGCTCACGTTGTCCTCGGAGTTCCGCCGTCCGCTCCTGCTGCCCTCCCGGGTCATCTTCCAGACCGCCCCACAGCCAGAGGGCGCCGTTGCCTACCGGGTGATGGCGGAGGACGGCCAACTCCACTTGCTGGGCCGCCTGTCACCGGGTGCGTCGCCGGCGCGGTGACGATGCGCCCGGCGTGGGACTGAGGACGTCACTGCGGCAGGAGCACCACGTCATCCAGGTACAGCGCCGGCTGGTCCGTGCCGGAGTCGTCCTGGAAGTAGATGTCCCGCAGCGTGCCCGTGGTGGCCCCGATGCTGGAGAGGGGAATCGTCACCTGCTGCCAGACTCCCGGAGCGATGGGCGCCCCCAGCGCGGTGTCCAGGCGGGTGGTGCCAAGCATCTGCGTGCCATCATGGAGCACCAGCCGCACCGCCTGTCCTCCCGCGGTACCGCCGTGGACCCAGACGCGGATGGATTGATACTGCGCCAGGTCCAGCCCATGGTGGTGGAAGAGCAGGCCATTCCACGTGTCCGGCTCGAAGCGGATGGCGGCCGAGCCCGCATGGACCACCCCCGTCTCATCGAGCGAGTGGTCCGCCCAGCTCCAGTTGGCGAAGCCATTCTGCAGCGCGTCGGTGTAGACGAACAGGCCCGCGGTCAGGTCGGGTTCGGTGCGCCCCTCCGTCAGGGCCAATCCTTCGGCCAGCGTCACGGTGCGCACGCCGCGCGTCTTCACGTAGTCGAGGATGTCCGCGAAGTGGGACGTCTCGTACTGGGTGTCACGGGTCGGCGTGCCGTTGACGAACTCGTGGAAGACGAGGATGAGCCAGCTCTTCTCCGCGATGGTCTGGTCCACCCAGCCCTGGACGGTGCTGACCGGAACGGTGCGGGCCACGTCATTGGCGCGCAGTTCGTAGACGAGGGTGTCGCGGAAGTTGCGGCCCGCGTTCACCGTGCGGCTGCTGGCGTAATGCTGGCGGATGGCGTCGAGCACCGGGCCGTTCTGCAGGCCATACGGCACGACGAGATTGGGGACGGCGGGCAGGCCCAGCGCGCTCTCCAGCCAGGCACGAGAGTCCTGGAGCTCGGCCGCGAGCTGCGTCGGGGACAGCGACGTCAGGTCTGGGTGTGTCAGCGTGTGGCTGGCGATGTCATTGCCGTCGGTGACGAGCGTCTGGGCTTGCGCCAGCGACATGTAGCCGCCCCATCCTTCGTGGATGGCCAGGGTGACGAGACCGTAGGTGGCGGGGATGTTCCGCGCGTTGAGTTCGGGGCGGGCCAGCGAGAACTGCGTGGCCCAGCCGTCGTCCAGGGTGATGGTGACCATCCCCTCGGTGAAGGGCGCCGCGGCGAACGCGGGCGGCGCCAGCGACAGGAGGAGCAGCGAGACGAACCTTCGAAACACCCCGTGCGGACTGGACATGGATTTCCCCCACCGCGGCGAGTCAGCCTCGTGCGGCATGATGAATTCGATACCAGACGGAACGGACGCCGGGCAACCGGCCAGGCCCCGTGGGCAAGCAACTTGGAGCTGGCAGATGCGCCACGCCGACACCAGGGCGGGGCAAGGGATTCGAATAGGGGTGCCCCGTGTTCGTCTGGGCCACCGTAGGCCCTTGGAAAAGGAACTCGCTGCATGAAGAAGGTCGCCGCGCTCGCATGTCTGTTGGCCTTGTTGGGGGCGATTCCCTCTCAGGCCGCCGAGCTGAAGGACGTATTCGGCCGTGAGGTCCCCGTCGGCAAGGGGCGGCCCACCCTGGTGCTGTACGCCAACCGGGGCTCTCGGGCCGAGCTGCGCCAGCACGCCTACTCGTTCATCTACGAGCTGCGCGAGGAGCGGCCCATTGTCCTGATTCACGTGGACCTGCGGGACGTCCCCGGCCTCTTCAAGGGCATGGCGCGGGGCGAAATCAAGAAGAGCCACCGCGAGTCCATCGAGCACATGCGGAACATCTTCCGTCAGCACGGTGAGGCGCCGCCTCCCGAACTGGAGTCGTCGCTCTTCATGGTGGCGGACGCCAAGGGCGAGCCGCACCAGGCCATGGGGCTGAAGAAGGGGTTCGGCCAGGTCGTCGCCAAGGTGCTGAGCCCGTCGGGGCGGGAGCTGGCGCGGGGCCCCTTCCCCGAGAGCGCCCGCAAGCTCGGCCAGACGATGGCCTCGGCCTCGGAGAGCCTTTCGACGCTCCGAGTCGTGGACATGTCCCGCTGACGCCTCGCGCCCGGCTCAGCTGCCGGGCGCTGGGGGTTCGGTGGGGGGCCGTGTAATCCACGCGGCGATGAAGACGTCCAACTCGCCGCGCAGGACGTCCTTCACGCGCGGGGTGCCGGCGCCAGTGCGCGGGTCCTCCACCCGGGCGCCCCGTCCCAGGTAGTAACGCCGTGCCTCGTCTGTGTTGCTGCCCTGGCCGTAGACGACACGCGCGGCGATGTCCTTCAGTTCGTCGAGCTCCGTGGCGCCAGTGAGCGTGAGCACGCGTCCGGAGGACTCGTCCTTCACCGTCACCTCGGTGCGGACGCGCTGGAGGTAGGCGCCCTCGTGGCTCTTCATGGGCCGGCCCTGGACCTCCAGGTAGGCCAGCTCCTCCTCGGAGAGCGAGCCGCCGCGGTGGACGCGCACGTAGGCGCGCTGGCGCTTCTCGTCCTCCAGCCGCCGGTGCATGCCCGCTTCGCCCGCGAGGAAGCCATAGGCTCCCGGGCCGGCGATTCGCACGACGACGCGCGAGGGCTCCTCCGCCTCGGCGACCGCGACCGCCTCGTAGCCGCGCCGCTGGGCCCAGCCCAGGTACATGGTGGCCAGCTCCTGCACCCAGGTTGCCTGGGCCTCCACTGAGTCACTGGCGCAGATGTCCACCAGTGCCTCGGTGTCCTGGGTGGTGGCTCCGGAGGCGTGCAGGGCCTCCGCCATCTGGACCTCGCGCGCCACGTCCTCCACCTGCCGCGCCGCGGAGCCGAGCTGCACCTCGTTCTTCGCCTCCCGCACCAGCCGCCGCGCGAACAGGCCCGCGGCCTCCAGCCGCTCCAGTTCGTTGAGTTGCGCCTCCACGGTGCGGAAGGCGCGGATGACCTCGGCGGCACGCGTGGGGTCGTCCCAGAGGTTGGGCGCCTGCGTCTCCGCCAGCAGCTCCGCGCGGCGCTGCTCCAACTGCGGCCGGCCGGCGGAGTCCGCCAGGGCGCGCGCCTTGCCCACCAGTCGGTCCATCTCGAACAGGAGTGACTTGCGGTCCAGCCGCCGCTTCACCGGCGCCGCGCGAGCGGACGGCAGCAGCAATTGCGCGGTGGGGGAGGGCGGCGGCGCGGCGGGCTCCGCCACGGCGGTGACGCGGCCGCCCAGGCGGGCCTCGACGCGGACGGGCGTGCCCGGAGGCAGCGGCCTGCGCGCAATCTCCACGGCCAGCGCCGCGGTGAGCGTCTTCTCGATTTCACGCTGCAGGTAGCGCGCGCCGAACTGGGGCGAGTAACCCCGCTCCACGAGCAGGTCCACCACGGCGGGCGTCACCTCCACGTCCAGGGCGCGCGCGCGGATGCCCTCGCGCTCCAGCACGCGGCCAACCTCGCGCTGCGCAATCTTCCGGATGTCCACCTTGGACAGGGGCCGGAAGTGGCAGATGGCGTCGAAGCGGTTGAGGAACTCCGGGCGGAACGCCTCTCCGATTCGCCGGTCGACCTCGGGGACCATCTCCTCCGCGCGGCGCGCGCCCGTGAAGCCCATGCCGGACTCGCGATACACCTCCGCGCCCACGTTGGACGTGGCGACGATGAGCGTGTTGTTGCACGACACCGTCTCGCCGGCCCCGTTGACGAACGTGCCCTCGTCGAAGAGCTGGAGGAAGCGGTCGTGGACGCTGCGCGCCGCCTTCTCGAACTCGTCGAGCAGCAGCACGGTGAACACCTTGCCGTCCAGCAGCGCGCTCAGCTCTCCCCGCCGTGTCTCCAGTGCCGGGGCCCAGGTGGCACCGAAGGGGACGCTCTCGTCACCGTCGTTGGGGTAGTCCGCCATGTTGAGGCGCACCAGTCTGTCCGCCGAGCCGAACAGGTACTCCGCCAGCAGCTTGGCCAACTGCGTCTTTCCCACGCCCGTGGGACCCGCGAAGAGGAACACGCCCAGGGGGCGGCGCGGATCGTTGAGGCCGGCCTTGAGCAGCGCCACCGAGCGCAATACCGCGCCCACTGCGTCCGTCTGTCCCAGCAGCCGCTCGCCGAAGAAGCGCTCTGTCTCATCGAGGTCCAACGGCATCGCGTCGTCGACGACGAAGCGAGGCAGCCGCGTGGCCGCGCAGAAGCGGGTGAGTACGTCCTCGGGACCCACATGGTCCTTGGCCGCGCTCGCCGCCTCCGCGGCTGTCTCCTTCAGCAGCTCGATGGCCTTGCGCGGCATGCGCTGCGCGAGCAGGAACTTGGACGACAGGCGCAACGCCAGGTCGCACGCCGCCGGGTCGATGGGCAGCCGCAGCTCGCGCTCCAGTTCCTCCGCTACGCGGCCCAGCACCCAGCGGGCCTTCTCCGTCGGAGGCTCGTGCAGGGGCAGCAGGTGGAGCCGCTCGGCCAGCGCCTCGTCGGAGCGAAGCAGCTCCTGCACGCGCTTGGGCTCTGTCTCGAAGATGAAGCGCAGGCCTCCGGTGCGCAGTCCGCGCACGGCGACGGGCGCGAGCGGGCCACCGAGGGCCGCGGGCAGGTCCCGGATGTAGACGATGGGGCGGGGGTGCCGGGAGAGGTAGGCCAGCAGCTCCTCGAAGCTCTCCGCCGCCTGGCGCTGGGTGCTGCGCGCCAGGATGTTGGCGACGGACACCTCCACCACCCGTGCGTTCGCCAGCTCGGCGTCCACGCGGCCTTCGGCGATGCGCCGGGCCACCTCCTGTACCAGGGCGCTCTTCCCCACGCCGGGCTCACCCGCCAGCAGGGGATGCTTGCCGCCCCGCGTGAGCAGGCCCAGCACCTCCGTCACGGCGGCATCCACGCCGTGTGCGGCCGGTAGCTTTCCCTCCCGCGCCAGCGCGGTGAGGTCGCGGTCGATGAGCCGCTCCTGGTCCTCGCTTTTCCTCGTCGCCATGTCTCGTCTGCCGCCCCCTCGCCGGGAGCGCACTCTAACCCCCTTGAACCGCGGGGGTGAGCGCGCAATCCCGGTCAAATGCGTGCCCCGAAGGGGACGCGGCCGTGACGGCCCCGCTCAAGGGGCTGGCGGCGGGGCCATTCCTGGCTGGGCCGGGGGGATGGCCCGGAGATATTCGTAGACGGCCTTCAGGTCCTGGTCGCGCATCTTCGCGTAGGTGGGCCAGGGCATCACCGGGATGATGGCTCCGTGTTCACGGCCTGTCCGCATCAGCGCCAGGAACGCCTCGAAGGTCATGCCGCCTGGGAGACCCTGCGCATCTGGGGTGATGTTGGAGGAGACGAGGCCTGGACCGAACGGCTTTCCTCCCGCGAGGAAGTTCGTGGTGTTGATCTGCTCGGGTTCGCCCTGATGCGGGTCGCCTCCGGGGAGATAGCCCGGCTGGGTGTGACAGTCGCTACAGCCGGTCTGGGCATTGAGGATGTAGCTCCCCAATCCCACCAGGTTCCGGTCCAGGCCTTCCAGCTTCAGCGGCACGGGCGAGATTCGAAGCCCGATATCGATGCGCTCCTGGTCCTCGGCGCCCACGGGAATCTGGGCCTGCTCTCCTCCGGGAGGCTCCTTCTGGGCGGAGTCATTCGACCCGCAGCCTACGCCGACACCTCCCGCGACGCCCAGGAGGACCCAGCCCGCCGTCACCCACCGTCCCATCCGCGCATGCATCATGTGTCCGTCCTCTTGTTTGGCCGGTGGCTCCGGTGGCGGGAGCGTAGGGATGCCCGGGGGCACGGCCATGCTGCGTGCCGGTGTCGCATCACGTCACGCTGCGGACAGTCCCGTGTGGCCTGAGGACCGGCGGGGCATGCATAGCGGAAGCCGGAGGACTCGAACCTCGGGCCGAAGAGCGGCTCGCACCCGTTAGCAGCGGGGCCTGGCGCCATCGCCAGTTCAGCTTCCAGAAAAACCGCCAGCAGCGACATCCCGCCTGCTGGCGCGCGGGGCGGCTGTCGGGGTGGGAGCCGCCTCTGGCGGACTCCCGGACCTCCGAGTGCATCCACCGCCGGGGCGGAACACTCAGGAGGCGGAAGCCACCTCGGGTGGCTCCCCTTTCCCCCACGGCCTTACTCCTGCAGTTCCACGTGCCAGTAGGCGACGTCCCTGAGGAACTTCGCCCAGGACATGGGCATGCCCTTCTCGAACAGGAACGTCAGGTGCATTGCCTCGGGCACCTTCTTCGGCTTCATGGGCGCCGTGCGCAGGGCCATGCGGGCCTGCTCCGGCGTCCGGTTGCCCTTCTTCTGATTGCAGGGCACGCACGCGATGACGATGTTCTCCCAGCTCGTCTTGCCACCTTGTGCGCGCGGCAGGACGTGGTCATACGTGGCCTCCGGGCGCGTCACCTTGATGCCGCAGTACTGGCAGCGGCAGTGGTCCCGCAGATAGACGTTCTCCCGGCTGAACTTCACGCCCTTGGGCCGCCGGCGCAGGCCTCGGATGAAGCGGATGACGGAGGGCATGCGAATCTCCACCGTCACCGAGCGAACGACGCGGTCCTCGTACTCTTCGACCACTTCGACCTTGCCCTGGACGATGAGCATCACCGCGCGTTGCCAGGGAACACGTGCGACAGGTTCGAAAGACTGACTCAGGACCAGCGTCTCCATGACACGATGCCTCGTGGGTTATGCCGGAAGCGGGAGTCGAACCCGCACCCTCCAGGCTCTCGACCTGGTGCCTCTGCCAATTGGGCTACTCCGGCGTTGGTGAAGTGGATTCGCCGGGATTCGAACCCGGATCCCTCGGGTGCAAGCCGAGTGCTCTCCCCTTGAGCTACGTACCCATGTGCTGCAAGAGCAGGCCGCCAGGGAATCGAACCCTGCATGCGCGGATTTGGAGTCCAAGCTGCTCCCAAAGCGCGGCCTATGACGAACTGCTCCCCAAGGAGCGCGCAAACGCTCTGAGGGGGTGAAAGGTGGAACCGGAGGCAGGCTTTGCACCTGCACCTGCGGAGTCAGAGTCCGCCATCCTTGCTGGTTAGACGACTCCGGTATGTGCTGCTGCTTCAGATACCTCCGGAGGGATTCGAACCCTCGCCGTCTGCATATGAGGCAGATGCTCTACCAATGAGCTACGGAGGTGTGTTGTGTGCCGCCCCAGGAAAGAGCAGACGGCATGCATTCATCACGACGATTCAGTTGTCAGATAGCCTGTCTGTCGGGGTACTCGGACTCGAACCGAGATTTCTCGCGTATCAGACGAGTGCCCTACCCTTGAGCGATACCCCGTGAGGTGTGTGCGACTGGGCGTGGCGGGCCACGCTCGTGCTGCATGGGGACGCTGGGAGTTGAACCCAGCGGGCCCTGTCGGGCTCGGGCTCTACAGGCCCGCGCGTCTCCCCTAACGCTCTACGTCCCCGGAGGAGCGGGGCCCTGAAAGCCGAGAGGCCGGGTCCCCTGGATGGGAGCCCGGCCTCTGCGTGGCTTGGCGCGCCGGTGACGGAGCGCGAGCTTCAGCAGGGTACGGGCGGATGGCCGCCAATCCGGTCAAATCCCACGATGCACTTCGAATCGAAGCTCACAAGGGAGCTGGTGGCGGCGTCGAGCTGGGACCAGAGGTTGTTGCGATAGCTGCGCTTCATCGGGTTCGTCTGCATCGTCAACGTCGTCATGGTCGCCGCTCCTTTCGAGGAGACCTTACGTCCGGTGATTTTCGTTCCTGACAAGGCTCGGTGGCACAGAGTGTCGCATGGTGCTTGCGATAGAGCTCGGTGCACCTTCATGCTGCCGATGCAGAACCCCATTGTCGGTTCTCAACCAGAAAGGTCGCCCTCCATGCGTGGTGCATTTGGCAAATCCTCGTGGGCCGGCGGTGTCGTCTTGTTGGCGGGTGCGCTCGCCTCGTGCACGCAGCAGGCGCCACCGACATCAATGAACCTTCGAGAATTGAACATTGTGGACGCGCAAGGACAGACGCGCGTCCGCATCGGGGCCCCCCTCCCGGGGCCACGTGCCGCGCCTGGTTATGGACTTCAGTTCCTGGGCCCGTCGGGCCAGGAGATGGGAGGGATTGGAATGCTGGACGAGCGAGGCTTCCACGGACTGTGCTTCGACAGCTCGGAGGGCTATGAGGCCGTGTGTGTCTCAACCATCCACGGGAGGCCCTCGATTCAACTTCGCTCGAACGATGGGAACTCTCCCCAAGAGCGCATCACCCTCGGTGTCAACGAGAGGGGCGTCGCGACCGTGGAGATCCGCGACGCGGCTGGCAAGACGCAAGTCCGATTGGAGGTCGGAAAGGACGGTCATACGCGCATCGAGGGTGTCAGCCCGCCCCTGACAAGCCAGGAGCCCTAGACTCCACGCTGACGACCCTCGTGCCGGTCAAGTCCCGAGTCGTGTGGAGTCGGTGAAGAGGGGCGAGCAGGAACGAGGGACGCTTCTCGGTGAAACCGTCCGAGAAGGTCCTTCCCAGCAGCCCCGCCGAATCCAATCCCGACGTGCGCTCCTTCGCCGACTCCGCCGCGCCATCGGGCGGGCGGACGTGGACGCTCGGAAAGACGTTCGCGGGGGAATCAGCGCTGAACGAGCGACTCCTCACTCGCGAGGTCCGACCGTCAGTGCCGCCTCGAGGCGTTTCTCCACCAGGGCCTGCGACGCTCGTGCGCATGCCGTGTTATGCGGCTCCGCTCAAGACCTTCCGACACGGAGCGAGTCATGCGAAGCCTCATTCTCTGGACCCTGCTGTTGTTCTCCACGACGGCCCTGGCAGCCGAGACACGACTGGTCGTGAGGGCTCTCGCTCGGGACGGCAAGTTCGTCGGGACGTCAATGGGAGGCGTGCGGGTGGTGCTCCGGGATGCGCAGTCTGGCCAGGTACTGGTCAGCGGCGTCACAGCCGGGTCGACAGGCAACACCCAGACGCTGATGAAGCAGCCACAAGTGCGGGGAGCGCCGCTCGCGGATGAGTCATCCGCGAAGTTCACGGCCACGCTGGACGTCACCGAGCCGCGGCTGGTGACCGTGGAGGTGTCCGGGCCCCTCGCGCAGCGGCAGGCACTCGCCACCAGCACGACCCAACTCTGGATGCTGCCCGGCAAGCACATCGAGGGCGATGGCCTCATCCTGGAGCTGCCCGGCTTCGTGATGAATGTGGTGACCCCGTCAGCTCACGAGTTCTTCAAGCTCCCGGCCGACAAGAAGCTCACCCTTCCTCTTCGCGCCAACCTCACGCTCATGTGTGGCTGTCCTACCGAGCCCAAGGGGCTCTGGGACTCCAGCCGGTATGAGCTGCAGGCCACGGTGAAGCACAACGGGAAGCCGCTCACTCAGCTCCCCCTGAAGTACGCCGGGAAGACCAGCACCTTCGAGGCAGCGCTGTCCGTCCAGCAGCAGGGTATCTACGAGGTCACCGTGACTGCATACGACCCCATCACCGGTAACACCGGAGTGGACTACACCACGTTCATCGTTGAGTCGTGACAGAGGCGCCTCCGAGTAGCCCGAGCGTCAGCAGGACTGGCTGGAGGGGCTGGCGGAGGCCTTCCGGCACTTCGGCGGCGTGCCGTGCGTCGTGCTCGGCGACGATGCCCGCGCGCACGTCGAGGGTCGCACCGGCTTCCTGCTTGAGCTGAAGGAGTAGGGCGCATGGCCGAGAGGTGAGAGCACGCCTGGCCTCGCCACGCGTGGGGGCAGGCGTCCGCGCTTTCCGGGTCCGCGACGGGCCATTGGAGTCGCCATGGCAGCCCTCTCCGCTCTCTCCACTGCCAGCAGATGCCAGACCCCGGGTATTGCCGCAAGCCCCCCCGGTCGTGCTCCACCCTCGCCCGTTTCAATCCAGGAGCGGGAGGGCCGAGAAATGCACGCGGACGTGGTGACACAGCACGCAGTGGTGATTGCTGGAGGGGGCCCGACCGGGCTGATGCTGGCGGCGGAGCTGGCGTTGGCGCAGGTGGACGTTGCCATCGTCGAGCGGCGCGTCAGTCAGGAGGTCGCCGGCTCTCGCGCGCGCGGCCTGCACGCGCGCAGCCTGGAGGTGCTCGATCAGCGCGGGGTCGTCGAGCGCTTCACCTCGCAAGGGCAAGCGGTCCAGAATGTCGCGTTCGGGCAGGCGCATTTGGACCTCAGCGACTTCCCGACGCGTCACAACCATGGGCTCGCGCTCTTACAGGAGCGCTTCGAGCGCATCCTGGCGGAGTGGGTGGGTGAGCTGGCGGTGCCCATCTACCGTGGGTGCGAGGTGACGGGCTTCACGCAGGACGACACCGGCGTCGACGTCGAGCTGTCCGACGGACGTGCGTTGCGGGCGAAGCACCTCGTCGGGTGCGACGGGGGGCGCAGCCTCGTCCGCAAGGCGGCAGGCATCGAGTTCCCGGGGTGGGACGCGTCGATCAGCTACCTCATCGCCGAGGTCGAAATGACCGGAGCGCCGGCGTTCGGCATTCGCCGGGACGAGAAGGGCACCTACGCCATGGGCAAGCTGGAGGACGGGCGCGTGGGTGTCGTGTTGAGAGAGGAGCGGGTCGGCACGGGCGACGCGCCGACCCTCGAGGGGCTGCGCGAGGGGCTCGTCGCGCTCTACGGAACGGACTACGGCCTGCGCAGTGCCACGCACCTCTCGAGGTTCACCGACATGACGCGGCAGGCGGCGTCCTACCGGGACCGGCGGGTGCTCCTGGCTGGCGACGCGGCCCACGTGCATTCGCCGATGGGCGGACAGGGGCTCAACCTCGGTGTGCAGGATGCCGTGAACCTGGGATGGAAGCTGGCCCAGGTCGTGCGCGGCGTCTCGCCGGAGAGCCTGCTCGACACGTACCAGGCCGAGCGGCACCCCGTCGCGGCCCGTGCACTGCGGAAGACCATGGCGCAGACCGCGCTGAGTCGCGGTGACGCGCGGATGGACGCCGTGCGCGAGACGCTGGCTGAGCTGCTGGGGATGGACGGGCCACGCAAGCAGTACGCGGCGATGATGTCGGGGCTGGACGTCCACTACGACCTGGGCAACGGACACCCGCTGCTCGGGCGCCGCATGCCGGACCTCGACCTGGTCACCGCCGACGGCCCGCGGCGCGTGTTCCACCTGTTGCACGACGCGCGGCCGGTGCTGCTCAACCTGGGCGAGCCCGGCACTCTCGACATCACGCCCTGGGGGGACCGGGTTCGGAGGGTCGCTGCTCGCTACACGGGGGAGTGGGAGCTCCCGGCGCTCGGCGCGGTCACGGCGCCCGTTGCGGTGCTGATTCGACCGGACGGACACGCCGCGTGGGTCGGGGAGGGCACGGACCAGGGGCTGCGTGAGGCCCTGGCCCGATGGTTCGGGCCGCCGCGTGCGACGTAACGCGTTTCGCTTGCCTCCTGGGAGACACGGAGCGAGCGCCGGGAGTCCCAGGAGGAGCATGTGCTCCGTAGGCCTGTTCCGGAAGACCTCCCGGGTCAGTATTGCGGTCGCATAGGGGGCCGCAGTGAGTGTCTCTTGACGGGGCCTAGGGGGGGCGACCTCCCGAGGGGCCCGGCAGCTCCACGAGGGTCGGGCGCTCTGCGGAGTCTTTGCGCTCTGGGGGCTCTCAGGAGCGGCATGACGGGTGCGCTGTCTGCTTCGCCGCTACGGGAACTCGCCAGCCTCGTGCTCACTCGCCTTGACGTACGCATGACGCAGCGACCGAGTTTTGGGTAGGCACAGGCACTCATGACGCAGCGACCGAATTTTGGGTGGATACAACCCATCGACGGTATTCTTACGTAGTGCGCCCTCTTCGGTACTCCATCAACGTCACATTGGACGGATGCTGCGATCATCGTGAGATATCCCCGGACAAAGACCTGCATCGTCACGCGCGCGAGAATCTCGACCAGGCGGATGCCCTCCTCTTTGGGCGGGTGACCTACGAAATGATGGAGGCCGCATTTCGACCGCCGACGCGAACGGGGCGATGCCTGACTGGATGGACCCCTTCGCTCGGACGATTGACGCGGCAAAGAAGTACGTCGTGTCGACCACCCTGGAGCGGGTCGATTGGAACGCGGAGCTCGTGCACGGGGAGCTGGAGAGGCCGTTCAGCAGCTCAATCGGGAGCCAGGTAAGGGATTATTGGTGGGAGGCGTGAAGCTCCCTCTCTGTATCAGGGAAGAAGTCGCCTGGGCGGACTCGCCGAGCTGTTGATGTCCTCTGCGCGCGCCTCCCTCATTCGCTGTGACACGCTAGAGCGGGTCCGCAAACCAAAAATGCTGCGGCCGGGTTCGCTCAGGAGGCCGCGGCGACGCCCAGTTGACCGAGCGCATTCGTGCAGCCAACTTGAAGGCGACTGGTCCGAGGTGCCTCCGCTTCCAGACGAGGGTCGTCGCGACGAACGCCATCTGCCGGGCTACTAAAAGGGATCTACCCATGTCGGATTCATCTCGCTCCGTATTCTTTGGCGCCAATGCTGCGCGGACCGGACACTTCGAGGGAACGGGGCCGCTCGTGGTCAAGCGAGCCCGCTGGAAGTTCAAGCCGGGCACGCTTGCGACCACACGCAACACGCCTGCAATCCACGATGGCGTGCTGTTCGCGAACTTCGACAATGACAAGCTCTACGCGCTTGACCTCGCGAAGGGAAAAGAGCTCTGGAGCGTGCGGGTCGGGGGGCGCGTTTCTGAGAGCATCTCGAATCCGATGGTTGCGCATGGTTTGCTCTTCGTCGTCGGTGGCGGGCAGTGTCACGCCGTCGATCTTGGCACGCACGCCATCCGCTGGAGCGTCTCGTGTGACTCCGAGGCGACCTCCTCGCCAATCGTTGTCGACGACGACGTCTACGTGGGAGCGCGGCTCGGTGGGGTGGTCGCCATCGACGCGCGTACGGGAGTAGAGCGATGGCGCGTGCAGCTACGCTGTGGTGAGAGTGTGGGGTCCGCGGTCAGCGTGACGCGCGATCAGGTCGTCGTCGGGACCAGACGCGACTTCGTCGAGGGCCACGTCGTCGCGCTCGACCGCGCCACGGGGGGCGAGCGATGGTCGGCGAAGGCCGGTGCGATGGCCAACGGCGGAGCGCCCGCGATCGAAGGCAGCACGGTTTATGCCCTGTCCGGTCTGGGGCAGTGCCTTCGCGCGCTCGACCTCGCCAGTGGCAAAGAGCGTTGGTTGTATGAGACGGGCGGCGCGCTGTGGGGAACGCCCGCCGTTGCGGACGGCGTCGTGTGCTTCACCGGCTATCACGGGATTCTCCACGCGCTGGACCAAGATACCGGGAAAGAGATTTGGTCGGTCGCGCTCGACAATCCCCCGAAGGATACGGTCTCACCGACGATCGCAGGTGGCGTCGTCTACATGGGGGCCGGCAACGTCGTCCACGCCTGGACGCTCCGGGAGGGAACAGAGCGCTGGCGGTGGAAGGCTCCCTACCGCGTGTCGACGGCACCGCTCGTCGCCGACGGCACGGTCTACGTGGGCTGTGACCGCGCGATCGTCGCGCTGGGGTAGCGTCGGCCACCCGGCTTCCACATGGCTCGTAGGCCCAGGCCCCTGCCGCGCCTCAACATGGCCTCTATCCCGTCTATACGCACGAGACACGCCTGAACAGCTACCAGACAGTTCGGAGCTTCGGTCCGCGGTAGCCCCACTTCACGTTGAGCAAGCTCGAGTTGGGCTCGATGCGGCCCCCGTCGTCGTCTCGCCAAACGATTTTCGGGGTGTGGACCATCCTCGCGTAGTCTTCGTCCCTACGCTCCATCCATTCCTCGTGGGTGAGGATCGTGCTCTTGCTGTCGGCTTCGTCCGTGCACGTGAGCCCCAGCCGGGTGAGCAGCTCGAACTCGTCTGCGTCGGCGGTGAAGTTGCCATCGATTTCCCTCAGGGGCCCGAGCTCGACATCGTGCCCATATGCGAGCTGTTCGATTCGACCGCAGCGCAGGTAGCGATCCGCGCGCCCCATGAACGGCGACTTTTCGAGCACTGAGGGGATGATACGGGCCATCCCGGTGGCCCACAGCGTGAGCTTCAGGGCGTTCGAAGCCAGCTTGACACGACCACCCTGCTGGGTGCCCGCTCCTTCGGCGACGACGAGCTCTTTCGATGCCACGTAGGTCGTGCCCATGAACTCGAGCTCGACTGGTGTCTTCTTCTCGAAGCGAACCTGCAGCTCGGCCCCGAGCCCCCCTTGCGGCGAGCTGGTGAGCGAAACCAGTACGCGCGTGACCGCCTTTTTGGCGCGAATGAGTGGCACCCGCGCGGACAGGTCGAGTGCCGTCAGCCCTCGACTCGCCGCGATGGCGCGCCCCCACTCGTTCCACAACTTCACTGCAAGCAGTTCTCCGGTCGCCATCGAACCTCCGAGCACGTGAATCGCAGGTTGCGGCGGTGCGCGCCGTCAGCCGCATAAGAGGAGAGTCGCCGATTTGACGGGGGCAATTCTACCTCCTGCGCACGCAGCGTTGCGGCGTGTTGCGAGTCGCAGGCGACGACGCTCGCCGCGGAGCCGGCCGCCATCCGTGATGTCGCGAACCGCGTCGGCGATGAGACGGAGAGCGCGTTCACCAAGGACTTCAATCGTCACTTCGCGAGACGCCAGGCGCGTAGCGGCGCCGAGTCTGGCGCACGCGCCCGTGAATCACTGGGACAGGACCGAACTCAGGTTCACCAGCGAATCACGGCGCGTGCCGTGCTTCACGAAGTCCTGAATGGCGCGGGCCAGTGTCGCGGAGAGCAGCCCCAGCAAGGGGAGATGTGCGCCTCCTTCGCAGGTGGCCTGACCCTGGGCGTCCTCGGCATCCGGGGTGAAGCGCTCATCCCAGCGCACCAGCCCGAAGGTGCCATCCGCGTTCACCGCTCCGTGGACAAGCGGCTTTCCCGTCCGACGCGCGTAGTCGATGAGCACCTGCCGGCTGTGCTGGTTGTCCATGCAGTCCACCAGCAGGCCCGCGCCACCGCAGAGGGCCTCCGCGTTGTCCCGGGTGAGCCGCACGCCGTGGGACTCCGCCTTCACCCCGTGCAGGTTGAGGAGTTGGAGCTTGAGCGCCTCGGCCTTGTTCTTCCCGACGGAGGGCTTCACGTAGGCCTGGGCGAGCAGGTTCTTGGACTCGACCCGGTCGAAGTCGACGAAGACCAGACTGGCCTCCAGGTTGCGACACAGCACCGCCGCGGTGGAGCCGATGGCGCCCACGCCACAGAAGAGGATTCGCATGGCGGTGTCTCACCGGGCCCCGAAGGGGACCTTGGGACGCAGGTAGATGCGCTCCTCACCCCGCGCGCCCCGGAACCGGTCGACGACGAAGTGGGCGAACGCGTCGTCGCGAAGCTGGCTCAGGTGAAGGCCGGGCACTCCGCCCGAACGAACCAGCTCCGTCGCGATGCGGCGGATGTCCGTGTCCGGCACGGGGCCGTCCAGCTCCACCGGGACGTCCGCGGACATGCCGTCGTAGGTGATGTTGAGCGTGGCCATCGTCGTGTGCGCCTCCTCACGCGCCCGGCGGAGCGCGAGGGTGCGCCCCGTGGGACTCACGCCGGGACGGCGATGGGGGCAGGCTCCTGACGATACCGGCCGGCGGCGTTGCCCTCCGGGGCCCGGCTCCCCTCACGGGAAGCCGGGCTGCCAGGGGAGACGTCTACCGCGGCTCGCTGCTGCTGACCACGGCGGGCTTGGGCAGGAAGTCCTTGAGTTGCACGACGGGCAACCCCGGGAGCGCGGTGATGAAGCCCGAGTACGCCATCAGGTTGGGCGAGCACCAGCCCGGGTTGGACACCGTGTTCTCGGTGGCGTTGGTGAACACCGCATTGGCGACCGTCTCGGGCTTCGCCGTGGGATTCACCTCGAGGAACAGCGCGGCCAGTCCCGTCACGTGAGGGGTGGCCATGGACGTGCCGCTCATCTCCCGGCTCTCGCGGTCGCCGTAGTGCCAGGAGGACTTGATCTTGTTCCCCGGCGCGAAGACGTCCACGCAGTCCCCCCAGTTGGAGAAGGTGGCGCGCTTGTCCTTGTTGTCGGTGGCGGCAACGGTGATGGCCTCTGGCGCACGGGCGGGGGAGTGCTTGCAGGCGTCGTTGTCTTCGTTGCCCGCGGCGACGACGTAGGTGACCCCCGCGGCGATGGAGCGGCGGACCGCGTCGTCGAGCGCCGGGTCCTCGTCGCTGCCCAGACTCATGTTCGCGACGGCGGGCGAGATGTGATTCCGGGTCACCCAGTCGATGCCCTCGATGACGCCAGAGGTGGCTCCGGAGCCGTCACAGCCCAGCACGCGGACGGAATGGACAATCGCGTTGCGGGCGAGGCCGTAGGAGGCGCCCGCCGCCGTGCCCGCGACGTGTGTCCCGTGGCCGTTGCAGTCATTGCCCCGCATGCTGTCGCCAATGGCGTCGTAGCCGATGGAGGCCCGGCCACCGAACTCCCGGTGCGAGAAGCGCACACCGGTGTCCAGGATGTAGATGTGCACGCCCTGGCCCGTCGCGGTGAAGGTGTAGACCTTGTCCAGCGGGAGCTTGCGCTGGTCCATCCGGTCGATGCCCCACGTGGGACCCTGCTGGCTTTCGGCGATTTTGACCACGCCATTCTCTTGCACGTAGTCCACTGCGGGGTCGTTCGCCATGGCCCGCGCCTGGGCTTCCGTCATCTTGGCCGCGAAACCACGCAACGCATTCTCATACATCGCGAATGCGGTGCCACCGTAAGCCGTGATGAGGCTCGTCGTGGCTTGCTGGACCTCGACCTGTTCCAGGCTTTGTGCGGGCGACTTCAGGACGACAATGTATTCACCCGGAATCTTCTTTCGGACAGTGATGAACTTGCCGGTCTGCTTCTGGCCCATCGTGGGCCTGCTGGCCGTGCGGTCCTTGCAGGGCACCTGCCGCGATGCGCACGCCCCCATCAGCAACATCATGCCCACGGAGACGAACAGCTTCAGTGTGTGTCGATTCATGTTTTACCCAGAGGAAAATGGTTGTGATGGGTAAAACGGGTGTACATCAAAAACGGCTTATTCATGAATCAACCCGGAGGGATGAGACGGCGGTCCGTGATTGAACATGCCATGGCGCTTCAAGGCGCGATGTCTGGCCATGACCTACCAAGGACGAATGGTGGTTCCCCATTCGTACAAGACTGCTTCCAGTGGACGTTTCCCGGGGCGTGACAGGATGTCGTTGATGCCCATCTCTCGTGCTGCGTTCACCAGGTGGGCATGCCACGTGCCATGCGCGTCGGAGAGTCGCGTCGCGGCGATGGCCAGCGCGCTCGCGCCCACGGAGTAGCCGCCAAAGACGAGCGGACCGCTGGCGGAGTCCTCCTTCCCGTTCACTCCGCGAGGCCACTCCCGGCAGGCCGCCAAAGGTAGGAGCGAGCCCGCGGGCCGAGCGCAGTAATCCCGCACCAGGGTGGCGGTGAAGGTTCCCGCAGCGGGGTGCGCGGCCATGGCGAGGAAGGCGCCCGTCCACGCGAGCGTGGTGGCCCGTTGCGTACGCTCCACGACGCGTCCCTTCGCGTCGACCCGGGTGGGAAAGCCGGAGGGCAGGGCGGACAGTTCCACCAGTCTCGCGATGAGCCGCTCTGCCGCGGCCTCGGAGGGCGCATGGCCTCGCAGCCGGCCATGGAGCAGCAGCGCCGCGGCGGCCGGCGCACTGTCACACGGCCAGATGGAGGTACTGAAGCTGGGCAGCAGCAACTGGTGTTCGAGCGCCTTCACGACCTGGCTGGCCAGGGCATCGAAGAGCGCCGTGGACGCAGCGTCCTGCATGCCCGCGCGTTCGATGCCCGCGAGCATCAGCAGCACATAGCCCCGGTAGAGGATGCTCCGTGGCAGGGCGTGGCCCAGGACGACGTCCGTCCCACCGCGCATGAAGGGGGCCCGGGCCCGTCCCAGCGCGTCCGCGAGGAGCGCATGCAGTCGTCGCTGCGTGTCCGGCAGGGGATGGCCGTCCAGCGCCGCCTGAACGAGGATGAAGGACAGGTGGCCATCGCAGAGGAGCTGTGACTCGACGAAGCGGCGCTTCGCATCGCCGAGCAACATCGTCTCGCACCCCTTGCCGAGGATGCGCTGTTCCAGTGCGTCCAGCGCGGATGCGGAGAGCTGTCCGTATCCCTGGGATGAGGAATGAGGACGGGGCGGCGCATGGTCGCTCCCTACCGGGCTCTCCGTTCTTGCGCTGCCGGCCAGGCATGCACAGAGCGCCAGGAGGGGAAGGCCCGTCCGGCGGAAGCGGGCGTGGGTGGGTCGTGGCATGAGCGGAGAGCTGAGCACGCACGCGGATGGCCAAGGTCATCCGGTGGGCTCGCCGGTCGCCAGGACAGGCTCAGCGGCTTCTTCTCGCGCGTGGAGGGTCGCGGGTTCCAAAGGGGAACGGCCAGTTCACCAGTCCACGCTGAAGGGACGCCATGGGTTGCCCTTGAGGTCAGAGCCTTCAGATTGGCAGTGGAGGTTGCGTGTGCATGGCGCTTCAGCCCGAAGTGAGCAGGTGGGACGTCACGCCTTCGGAGGCGGTGGAGCTGCAGCGCCGGCTGCGTGAGCAGTTGGTGCTCCGGCCGCCCCCTGGGCTGAAGGTGGAGCGCATCGCGGGCGCGGACATCTCCACGGAGAAGGGGAAGGACACCGGCTTTGGTGGGTTCGTCGTCCTGGACGTGGAGACGTTGGCGCCGGTGGCCCAGTCTGAGGCCGTGGTGACGTTGCACTTTCCCTACGTGCCGGGCCTGCTGTCCTTCCGCGAGCTGCCCACCATCGCCGCTGCCTGGGAACGGCTCACGGTGCGCCCCGATGTGGTCATCTTCGATGGACAAGGCACCGCCCATCCCCGGCGCATGGGGATTGCGTGTCACGGAGGGTTGCTGTTCGGCGTGCCATCCATCGGCTGTGCCAAGTCCCTGCTGGTGGGGACGCACGGACCGCTGGGCGAGGCGAGAGGCTCCACCGCGCCCCTCATGCACCGGGGCGAGGTCGTGGGCATGGCGGTGCGCACGCGCAAGGGCGTGCAGCCCGTCTACGTGTCCCCGGGCCACCTGATGGACCTGCCCACGGCGGTGGAGTGGGTGCTCAAGGTGAGCCCGAAGTACCGCGAGCCGGAGACCACGCGGCATGCGCACCGGCTGGTCAACGCACTCCGTCGCGCGGACGGAGAGGCCGCCGAACTGGAGTAGGTGCCGGCCCCTGATTTTGACCGCCGTCCCAACCGACTCTATGTCCGGAGGTGGCTCCATCGCGTGGGGCCTCAAGGAACGGCGGCTCGGGCGTCTGTCTCCCTGGCCGCCCTTCCCGCCAGCCCGTACTGGCGGTAGCACCTCAGGCCGCGAAACAGGGCTGGGGCCAGGGCGGGAGATGTCATTGGGAGCGCCAATGCGGAGGTTGTCGTCACCTTGGAGTGAGCTGGCGTCGCATTACGCCGTGGTGGTGGTGGGCTCGGGGTACGGAGGGGCCATCACCGCCAGCCGATTGGCTCGCGCGGGCCAGCAGGTCTGTGTCCTGGAGCGAGGCCGGGAGCTCCTGCCCGGTGACTACCCGCGCACGGACGCCGAGTTCATGTCCGAGTTCCAGGTTCACTTCGACCCCGAAGCCGCCGCCGATGTGGGCAGTCCGACGGCCTTGTTCGAGCTCCACCGGGGCGGGGATGTCTCCGTCGTCACGGGCTGCGGCCTGGGCGGGACGTCGCTCATCAATGCCAACGTGGCCATGCGGCCGGACCCTCGCGTGTTCCTGGATGGGCGTTGGCCGGACGCGTTCCGCGCCGACGTGGACGGCTTGCTGGAGGACGGCTTCGCTTGGGCCGAGCACATGCTGCGGCCATTGCCCTATCCGGAATCCGCGCCGCCGCTGGCCACGCTGTCGGCGCTGGCGAAATCGGCGGAGAAGCTGGGCGGCACCTTTCGCCGGCCTCCCCTGGCCGTCACCTTCGAGGAGGGCGTCAACGCCGCGGGGGTGCGTCAGGGCGCTTGCACGTTGTGCGGTGACTGCATGACGGGCTGCAACTTCGGCGCGAAGAACTCCGTGCTGATGAACTACCTGCCGGACGCGCACCGCCATGGGGCGAAGCTCTTCACCGAGGTGGGCGTGCGCTACCTGGCGCGCGATGGTGCCCGGTGGCGCGTGTACTACCGGCCGATGAACGCCGGCCGCGAGCGGTTCGATGCGCCAGACCTGTGGTTGACCGCCGACCGCGTCATCCTCGCGGCGGGGACCATGGGCACCGCGGAGCTCCTGCTTCGCTCGAAGGCGCTGGGGTTGTCCCTCTCCGGGCGTCTGGGCCAGCGTTTCAGCAACAACGGGGACGTGATGGCGTTCGGTTACAACACGGACGTCCCGGTCTATGGCGTGGGTCTGGGCGAGGCGCCCTCCGCGGGGCGCGAGCCCGTGGGTCCCACCATCACCGGTATCATCGATGACCGGGCCACGCTGCGGCAGGAAGACGGCATGATCATCGAGAACGGCGCGATTCCCGCCGCGCTCGCGCGTCCCGTGACGGCGCTGCTCGCCGCGGCGTCGGCCATCGCCGGGCAGGACACGGACCGGGGCGTCATCGACCGGGTTGGGGAACTGGCGCGCATCGCGGACAGTGCCGTGCGCGGCCCGTACCACGGGGCCATGCGCAACACGCAGACGTTCCTCGTGATGTCCCATGATGACGGCGCGGGTGAACTGCGCCTGTCGGGTGACCGGGTCCGCGTTCACTGGCCAGGCGCGGGGCGGCAGGCCGTCTTCACGCGGGTGGATGAACGCCTGCGTCGCGCCACGGAGGCGCTGGGCGGGACCTTCGTGCGCAATCCGCTCTGGAACAAGCTCACCGGCCACGAACTGCTGTGCACCCATCCCTTGGGCGGGTGCGCCATGGGCGAGCGCGCGGAGGAGGGCGTGGTGGACCACGAGGGCCGCGTCTTCGCGGGGCCCGAGGGCACGGAGGTCCACGAGGGCCTCTACGTCAGCGACGGCTCCGTGATTCCCAGGCCGCTGGGCATCAACCCGCTGCTCACCATCTCCGCGGTGGCGGAGCGCACCGTGGCGCTGATGGCCCGGCGGCACGGTTGGAGCGTGGACTACTCGCCGGTTCCGGAGGCCCCGGGGCCGCGGCCCACGCAGCCCCTGGCCGTGCAGTTCACCGAGACCATGTACGGCTACATCTCCGCGGGGGCCGACGAGGACTTCCTGCGAGCCGGGGACCCCGCGCGCAGGGATACGTCGCCGTTCCGCTTCATCGTCACAGTGGACTCACGGGACCTGGAGGAGACGCTCGCGCATCCGCTGCACCCCATGCAACTGTCGGGCTGCGTGGTGGCGCCCGTGCTGTCCTCCCGTCCGATGACGGTGGAGCGGGGCGTGCTGCACCTGATGACCCACGAGGGCGCTCGTCCTGGCGGACGGCGGATGCGCTACCAGCTCCCGCTGGTCTCCGAGTCCGGCGAGCGCTTCTTCGTCGACGGCTACAAGGACGTCCATGACGACGACGGTCCGGACTTGTGGGTGGACACCACGCGGCTCCTGGTGTCCATCTTCCGCGGCGAGGACGCTTCGGGGCGCTGCATCTTCAGGGGCTACCTGCGGCTGAACGCCAAGGACTTCGCCGTGCAGCTCTCCACCCTACGGGTGCTCCATGCCCAGGGTACGGTGCAGCGGCTGGCCGCGCTCGCCCGCTTCGGACGTTTCTTCTTCGGGGAACTCTTCGAGACGTACGTGCGCAGCAAGGCCGCGTAGCGGGCGGGGAGGCGGCGGCACGGCTTTCGTACCGCTACGTCGTGCTCCTTCTGGATGGCGTGGGCACCGTGAGGCGCACACGCCATTTCATGAAGGAAGGACAGCCCATGCCCAATGACCGTGAGCAGGGAAAGGGCGCTCCGCAGGGCAGCGAGCGTCAGGCCAGCCGCCGGGATACGCCCATCGAGGTCCGCAGGCGGCTGCGGCACGAGTCACGCACGAGCCAGACGTACGCGGCCTTCATCAAGCACCTGTGCGAGCGAGGCGGCATGTCACCCGCCGTGGCCGAGAAGGCCGCGGTGTCCGTCCTCTGCGCTTTGGAACAGCGAATCCTCAGTGAGGAGGCAAGCGACCTGGAGGACCAGCTTCCTCGCAAGCTGACCCTGCTGCTGCACCGCTGTGAGAAGCACGAGGAAGAGCTGCCTCCCAAGTTCCACCGCGAGCACCTTCTGCGTCGGGTCGGCGAGGACCTGAGCCTTCATCCAGACGCGGTGGAGCCGGTGGTTCGCGCGGTGATGGATGCCGTCCGCCACCAGATAACCGAAGGGGAGTCCGAGGACGTCATGGGCCAGCTCCCGCCGGACATCCGCGACCTCTGGACGCGCACCGTCTGAAGACTCAAGCGAGGCCGCTGGGGGTATGGCGGATGCCAGAGGCGCTGCGAAGCGCCTCCGCCCACCAGGGCTCGGCCGCCACCAGGACGTCTCGGCCTCGCAGCCGCGCCACCATGCCCTCGGGCGCCACGACGGAGAAGCGCAGGGGCTTCCCGAGCGCGGAGGTGAGCGCGGCCGTGGTGCTTTCATCCTCGGCGGAGAAGCCGAGTGGACCGTCGGGGTGACTGTGCGCCACCTCTTCAAGGACGTCACGCAGCCGCCAGATGGCTTCCCAGCGGGCGCGTGAGTCGGGCAGTTGATTCGGGCTGTCGGACGCGTCGCACCACAGCACTTCGCCGCCGTGGCCGATGAGCAGGCAGACCTCTCGTGTGGACATGGCCGTCTCCTCAGGCATGCCGGGTCACCACCAGGACATCCGTTTCAATGGCCTCGCGAATGACGGACGGCAGGCTCTCCAGCGTGACATCTCCGTCCGCACCGGCCAGGCAGATGCCCGCGTCCAGGACCTGGAGCGAGTCCGCCGCGACGATGGAGACGAAGCGCTCCCCCATGAAGGCATACGTCACCTCCAATCGCTGGCCCGCGAGCCGCCGCAGGTCCAGCGGACGAGCGCCCGCGTTCACCAGCGCCTGCTGTGCGCGCTGCATGCCATCCTCCCTCGGATTCCCGCGGACGCCCCGCGTCGCCAGACGGGCCATGCGTCGCTGGGCTTCCTCAATCAACTCCGCGGACCGGGCCCGCCGCTCGGCGTCCTCTCGCTCCTGTCTCGTCCGTGCCGCCTGGGCCTCACGTTCATGGTTCAGACGCCGCAGGCAGTCCTCCGCCGGAACGCGGCCGCCCTCAGCCACCGCGAGTATCCGGCCTCGGACCTCGGCGGGTGCGAAGCGGATGCCCACGTCGCGCGAGACACGCTCCAGCAGGGCGTAGCCAAACGCGGCCCGCAGGGGGGCACTCACGCCCCGAATGTGGGCGAGGGGTTGGTTCTGCTCCAGCGCGAGGCGTGCCGCGCCCTCGGCTTCGCTTTCGAAATCCACGCCTTCGAAGAGCAGGGCGCCGTCAAACCATCGGCGCGCGCTCACCGGAGCCAAGCGCGGCGGCTCCTCCTCCGGCATCAGTTCCAGGGGCTCCGCCACGGCGCCATCTCGCACCAGCCGGCGTCCCCAGGCATGGCCCCGCACGCGCGGCAGCGCCTCCAGGCACTCGGGCTCGGAGGGTTCACGCGGCGTGGCGTCTCGTCCCTTCACATCGAAGCGCCACCACCCCGGGGTGACCGGGGTGGTGACACGGAGGCGTCGCGAGGCTGAATCCACGGTGCCACCGCCCAGATACGGCAGCACCACCGACTCCACCTTCCCGAGGAACTTCCGGTAGTCCACGACGCCTCCTCCTTCCTCACTGCGTTGGCGTCACGCCACCTTCAGCAGCGGCGTGCGCATCACCCGCTCCACCCAGCCGGACTGGGCGGTTCCAGGCAGCGTGGGCGCATCCATCAGCGCCTTGAGCACCCGGGTGACCTGGTACGGGTCCTCGAACTGGTCCACGTTCACCTCGCTGAAGGGCACTCGCAACTGCGCGGCGCAGCTTCGAACCGTCGAGCCCCGCGCATGTGCCACCGACACCAGCAGGGCCATCGCCGACACCGGGATGCGGAGGTCACGGAATGCCCGGGCGAACTGGTCGCCTGCCTCTCCGGCCTCGTCTCCCACCACGATGACCACCAGCTTCGCGTCCTCCGGCACGCGAACGCCGTCACGATGCAACGCGTACAGCGCGGACGCGTGCGCCGTTCCTCCCGACGCCCGCAGCCCCGCCAGCATGTGCTGGACGGCGATGCGGTTGGCGGCCTTGGGACGCAGCACCGTTCCCAGGGTGTCGAACGCGGCGATGTGCAGCTTGTCCATCGGGAAGCCCGCGAGGATGCGCGACAGCGCCTCCTTCGAACTCTCGATGGCCCCCTCCATGGAGCCCGACTTGTCGATGAGGAACATCACCCGCACGTCGGTCTCCGCCGTCGCCTCCGCCACGGCCTGCCGTGCCGCGTTGTCGCTGGCCTCCTCCAACTTGCGCCGCAGCACCGCGCTGCGGACGTTCTTCGCGATGTTCAGCGCCCGCTGGTCCGTGGCCGTGTGCACCGCCTTCTCCCAACGCGCGCGGATGGCCGGGTCCGTCAGCAGGCCCAGTTCCTCGAGCGTGGGCGTCATCAGCCGCAGGTCACGGTCCGACAGCGAGGGCAGCAGCGCCGCCATGATGGCCGGCGTGAGACCCACGTCCTTCGGCAGCCGGCCCACGACCTCCTTGTAGGAGAGGCGCTCCAGGTCGATCCACTCGCAGATTTCCGCCTCAGACAGGCCGTCGAAGCGCTCGCGCTTGACCAGCGTCAGCCCATTCAGGCCCACCTCGCGGTGGCCCTGCGCGGACTGCTTCTGCTTCCAGCCGAGCACCTCGAAGAAGCCCTGCGCGCGCGGCTTGTAGCCTGCCTTGCGCGCCAGCTTCTTCAGCGTCTCCTTGTAGCCCGCCTTCACCAGGCCCTGGAGCATGGGCATGTTGGCCTCACGCGCCGCCAGCCACTTCGACGCCACGCGCTTCCAGCGGCCCAGCGGCGCCTTTCGGGACGCCGGGTCACCAAAGCCCGCCTCGCGGTTGAGTCGAGCGATC
This sequence comes from Myxococcus sp. CA005, assembly GCF_006518205.1. Classification (NCBI taxonomy): domain Bacteria; kingdom Pseudomonadati; phylum Myxococcota; class Myxococcia; order Myxococcales; family Myxococcaceae; genus Myxococcus; species Myxococcus sp. CA005. The sequence continues at coordinate 26,198 of NZ_SRLV01000050.1, forward strand.
TCCGGATGCTCCAGCAGCTCCGCCACGCGCAGCACCGCCTTGGGCGTGAGCATGCGCGTCGACTTGCGCTCGTAGTGGAGCACCATCGCCTCGCCAATGGCTCGCCAGTCGTCGTCGTGGAAGGCCACGCCGCCCTGTTCGTCGCGCACGGGCTGGCCCGCGTGCTCCTGCACCAGCATGAGCGCGCACGTCGCGACCTTGAGGTCGCGCCAGTCCGTCTGGGTCAGCGCGTATGACGCGAAGTGCGCCATCAGCTCCGCGTTGAGCCGGTAGATGTCCAGGAGCTGCCGGTAGAGCTTCACCGCGGCGGGCACGAAGAGGCCCGGCTTCACCGGACGCCCCTTGTCACGCTGGAACGGCGTGGCGTGCGCCGCCGCGTACCAGGTGCCATTCACATCCAGGCCAGGCCGGTTGTGCCACAGGTGGGCGGAGCCTCCGAGCACCAGGTCCAGCAGGCGCTCGGCGGGACCGCGCTGCGACTCGGGCAGCAGCGCGTTCGGGTTCTGCGTCTGGGTCGTCATGGTGTCCCCCTAGGGACGTGCCGCGGGTCAGGCGCGGGGCGGACCACTCGCGACGAAGCGAGCGGAGTGCACCGCGCGTGGACGCACGAGTGCCTTTCGCTTCAGCGAAGGCGGCCCGTGCGAAGTGAGGATGGAGAGGAAAGGGTGCGCCCGAGTGACGAGGCCGTTCTTGGATTAACGGTCCCAGTGCTCTACCGCTGAGCTACGGAGCCACGAACGGCTCCGGCGGGATTCGAACCCGCGACAGCTGTATGGCGTGTTGGACCCCGTCGGCCGGGCGCGAAATTGATTACGAGAAGACGGACACGTCGCCGTGGACCGGAATCCGGGCCACGTCCTTGCCGCCCCGGTACGTACTCCGGGCCGGCACCGAGACGAGCTCCCAGGTGGGGAGCACCACCGCCGTCAGCGACCGTCCATAGACGCACCCGGTGTCGATACCCACCGCGTGCTCGGTGACGAGCGGCGCGTCGAAGACGGTGTGACCGAAGATGACCCGCTCCGGGCCCTTCCAGTGGTGCGTCCAGAAGGTCCAGCCATGAGGTGCCTTGGACGGCCAGTAGCTCTTGGACGCCGGAGGCCGGATGCACTGGGCATGGAGCAGGTGGTACGGGTCCTGTTTCTCGACAGGGATGTCCGGCAGCATGCCGGCGTGCACCACGATGGCGTTGTGCTCCGGCAGCCGCAGGTAGCGTGGCAGCCGGGCCATCCAGTCGTAGTGCCCGGGTTGGAGCACCCGGCGAGTCTCGAGGTGGTCGGGATGCAACCGCTCGTCCGCCCGGTGGCGCTGCTGGAGGTGCTTCTCCTCGTGGTTGCCGAGGATGGCCTCGTGCCGCATGGCCAACTCCACGCACTCGCGGCGCTTCGGGCCCCGGTCCACCAGGTCACCCGCGAAGATGATCCGGTCGCTGGAGGTCGCGCCCACCTTGCCGAGCAGCTCCACGGCTTCGTCGTAGCAGCCGTGAAGGTCTCCGATGACGATGGTGCGGCGGGACATGACGCGAATCCTCAAGAAGCGAAAAATGAGCGCCCGAGTGAAGAAGCCAGTTGGCTGATTCCAGGATCAGTGACGGACCACCCGTCGGCATACGCCCATGGGGCATATGTGTGGAGTCGAACCACGGCTTGTAGGGCCGCTTCGGCCGGGCGCTCGAAAGCGATGGGGGCGAAGACGCGGGCCCCCGCTGTTCCTGACAGGTGATTTTCCGGGGCCCAGCTTCCGCCGCCTGCTCTATAAATCCCGTCAGGAACGCCGCGCGGCTTTCGTCCGACTTCGCGGGTGCCAATTGTCCGGTGATTCCGCCGGGTTGGCGCCCCCTGCTTGTCTCGGAGGCTGCCTGCGGATGCCAACGTGGTACCTTGCCGCGCCACATCCCCGTAACCCAACATCCCGGGGCGACTTCCCCGGCGCAGCCCCCAGGTCCTTCCGGTGTACGAGCAGCTCACGGATGACGAATTGTTCGCGGAGGTGGTCCGCCGCCGCGCCACTGGCGAGCCTGTTGGCGGCCCGCTCGGGGCGTTGGTGCAGCGGTGGGCCCGACCCTCGCGGTACGTCATCAGCAAGATTCAGGCGAGCTACGGCCGTGGTTCCCCAGCGGACGCGGACGAGCTCTTCCAGGACGCGGTCGGGAAGTTCATCGACCGGGGTCTGGACCAGTTCCGCGGCGTGTCGGAGCAGATGCCCGGCCGGAGCGCGTCTCCCAAGACGTTCTTCCTGCGCATCGTCAAGCACGTGGCCATCGACTTCTACCGGAAGCACCGCGAGGAACTCGCGGCGCCTCCGTCGGACCCCGATGACGCCATGGAAGAGCCACCCTCCGAGGTGGCTCGCGCCGTCGAGTTCGGGAAGCGGCGTGAAGAGCGCGCCGAAGCCCAGGAGCTGTATTGGGCGGCATTTGCCCGCCTCCAGCAGGAGCACCCGAAGGAAGCTTCGGCTTGGGACCTGTACCACCACGAAGACGTCGAGGATCACGAAGAATGTGCCCGGCGCCTGAGCATCACCGTGGTGAACAGCTACAAGCGCGTCAGCCGGGCCCAGGCCTACCTCAAGCTCTACCTGCTGGACCTTCATCGCGAGTCGCATGGGGAGGAAGCGTGAGCCGCCTCCTTCCCCGCCACACCCGGGGTACCCAGGAGGAATGAACCCATGATTGTTGGAGATACGCTGTCCCGCTATTCCGCCCGCCGCTCGCAGCTCCTGTCGGGCACGGCTTCTCCCGGTGAAGTGCTCGAGGCGGCGGGTGACCTGCTGCGCCGCCGCTCCCGGTTGGAGACCGAAGGTGTGGACGCCGCCCTGCGGGGCCTGGGTCGATCTCAGGTGGAAGCCTGGTTGAAAGCGCAGAAGCCCCAGTCGCTGCAGCCGGTGCTGCTGAGGGCGGCGGAAGAAGCTGTCGAGGTGGCGCTCGACGGCGGTGAAGAGGCGGACATGTGGCGGGTCTCCGCGCTGGAGGGACTTTCCGCTCGCGACCGGGCCGCCTCCGCCGCACACGCCCTGGCCGTCTGGGAGGGCTTTCACGGTGCCCTCGACGGCGAGTCCGCGCAGCTTCGAGACCGCTTTCTCGCCGCGCTCCAGAGTCTGGACTCAGCACTCCGTCCCCGAGCGCGTTGGTTCATCCCACTCAATCCGCAGCGCCGGCAGGAGCGCGACCTCATCGAGCCCGCCGAGCAGGACGCCGCCTGGTGGTTCTCCGCGCGCGCCGGCTGCGATGACCTGGTCGCCACCTGGACGGCCAATCCCCAGACGCTGACGGCCCATCTTCAGGACTGCGACGCGTGCCGCGCGGACATGGCGGACGCCGCGCCCGTGGACATGCCCCCCCGCCGGCACCTCACCGCGGACGACCTCTGGCGCCTCGACATGGGGCTGCTGTCCGAGGACGAGCGGACCCGGCTGGATGCGCACACCGCGCGCTGTGGCGAGTGTGCCCAGGCCGTGCTGGCGCTGGACGAGGGCGAGGCGGCCATCGAGGAAGCGCTGGACATGGAGGAGGACGGGACGGTGGCCCGCTCCGCGCGCACCTCGCGCGCGCCTGTCTCCCACCGCGCTCACGCCGCCCGCCTGCCGGAGCAGCGCGAGGTGCTGGATGAGCGCCGCGACTTTCGCGTGGTGCTGGTGCGCGAGCGTCAGCGCGTGCGCCTGCTGGTGCAGCCCCTGTCTGGCCGGACGGTGACGGCGGCGGTGTTCCTGAGCCCCGGCCGTCCCTCGCTCAAGCCGGCCCATGGGCCGGAGGGCATCGCCTTTGATTTGACGTCCGCGTCGTCCACCGGCGCGCGCTCTGCCCACCTGTCCGTGCAGGCGGGGAGCGAAACCCTGGAGCGCGACTTCGCCTTCTGACGGGAGGTCCCCGTTTCACGCCGGGGCCCGTGGTCACGGGCCCTCCGCGCTCAGGGCGACGGGGGGAGCGCGGTCCGCTCCGTGTCGAGCGCTTGACGGCTGCGCACGGGGGGCCGCGGAATGGGAATGCTCCCCGCAGGCAACGTGGGGCTGAAGCCATTCACCAGGAGGGCGATGATGAGCTGCGCGTTGGGTGGGCGGGTGCCGAGCGCCGCGCCGCAGACATCCAATTGGTCCAGCACCCGGGGGCCTTCGGTGCGCTGGTAGCGGTTGCACGTGGTGCCCACCTGCGGGTCCAGGTGTCGCGCCATCTCACGCATGGTGCGGCCCCAGCGCATGGTGAGCTTCTCTGGCGTGAGCTGGATGTTGACGGGCTCCCCACCCCACGTCCCCTCGATGAGGGTGCGCCGTCCACCAGCCTTCAGCTTCAGCTCGAGCGCGCGCTGTCCCAGCGTGCCCGTCACCGCGATGCCGTGCTCGTAGACCTCCTCGCCGAGGATGCTTACCCAGACGCCGTCCTTGCGCCGGGTGTACGGCTTGTCCGCGGCGATGCGGCCGTGGTTGAACCAGACGTCACCCACGCGGCCCAGTGGCAGTTGGTCGTTCTTCGCCACCGGCGCGGGTTCGTCCTCCAGTCCTGACGGACCGGCGGCGGCCACCACCGGCCGCGAGGCCAGCAGGTCCGTCACCGGCACGGACGTGTCGACGACCTCGAAGCGCACGCCGTCCAGCCAGGCCTGTCCCGTACCGCTCATGATGAGGCCAGCCATGATGGTGGTGGCTTCCTTCGGGACGTCCAGCACCACGTCGTAGCGCTTGCAGCCCGCGGTGCCCACCAGGGCGCGTGACTGCATGTTGTCGAAGGCCAGGGGCTGCTTCGGGTCGGGCCCTTCCACGCGCATCCACAGGCCTGCCCAGCCCTCCACGTCCTTGATGCGGAGCGCGCCGGAGAAGCGCAGCCGCTTGCCCCGGAAGTCATGCGCGCCGAAGGCCTGCATGAAGGTGCCGTAGCCATTCTCATCCGGCGACAGCGAGCGGAGGTAGGCGCTGCGGTTGCCTTCGCACGTGGCGCTGCTGTCCACGCCGGCCTCGTAGCGCTTGGGGGCGCTCTCCGTCACATACCAGCCGACTGGCAGCTTCTGGGCGCCTTCCGACGGCTGCGCACCGGCCCCGGTGGAGGCCAGCGCGAGCAGCAGGGCGGCGAGTTTCTTCCGGAAGTCCATGACGGGAATCCTCACAGCGACACGGGGCGGCGCGCGCTCAGCGCACCCTCGGGGAGGCCAGTGCGGGCCTCATAGCGCGGGACTTCACCCGTGCCCCAGGGATATTGGACGAGCAGCCCACGCTCCTCGGCCGCCTGGGTACAGGACGCCTGTGTGGCCAGGTCCGGGCACGCCACGACGATGGACTGCGGCTCGGCAACCTCCAGCTCCAATTCCACCGAGGGAGGCTCGACGTGAAGGGCCAGCGTCCTGGGAGAGGCGGGCGGTTGCCGGCCACCGGGCAACACGACGAAGGCCCAGGCCGCCGCCGCGGCCAGTGCGGCACCGGCCAGGCCGGCCGTGAGACGTCGAGTCTCCCAGCGGGCCGGGCGGAGGACGTGGACGGCGGGCGCATAGGTGTTGGCGACTTCGTGGAGTTGCTCCGACAGCAGGGCTTCTTCCTGGAGCAGGCGGGCGCACGGCTCACATTCCAGCGTGTGCGCCTCGAGGCTCGCGGCCTTCTCCGGTGCCAGCGCCCCCAGGACGTACTGCTCCGCGGAGTCGCGGGTGAGGTGGGGCTTAAGCATGGGTTTCCTCCTCGAGCGCGGTGCGCAGCTTCTTGCGGACCTCGCACAGGATTTGCCGCACGCGCTGGACCGACAGGCCAACGCGTGAGGCGATTGCGGCATGAGGGAGCTCCTGGCCGTCACAGGCCAGGAGGAAGACGTTTCGTGCGCTGGGAGACACCTGCGCCAGCGCAGCATGTGCGCGGGAGAGTTGCTCCTCGGTCAGCAGGCGCCGCTCCGCGGACACGGACGGGTCCACCGGGTGGTGACGCTCCGGCAGTTCATCCACCGCCCCGGCAATGGACTCGCGACGGGCCCGTCGTGCGTCGTCCGCGGCCAGGAAGGCCGCCTGGGTGAGGGCGAGGTTGGGCAGGCGAAGCTCCGTCAGCAGCCCGCGCTGCTGTTGCTGGATGAGCCGCGCCCAGGTCTCCTGGGCCAGCTCTTGCGCCCGGTCCACCCGGACGCCACGTGCGAGCAGCGATACCACGACCCGCCGGTGATGGCGTGCGACCAGCGCGTCCCAGGCCGCCCTCTCACCCGTCAGGGCGCGCCGCGCGAGGAGGGCTTCATCCTCCCCGGGCGCCGTCGCCTCGGCTGGCTCGTCGGCTTCCTTTGACAATCGCAGCGTCGTCATCCGCAGGCCCTGCACGGCTGCACTCATGCCGTCTTCCCGTCGCTCAGAGGCGTCCGGGGAGCACGCCTGCTCCCCGGTGTCCCCAGAACGTGTGTCCGGCGCGGACATATCGATGGGGGCAGGGAGGATGTGGGGCGGGGTGGGCAAGGGTCAGTTGACTGCGGGACTGTCTCCCGACGCCCAGCGGAGGTTGGAGAGCTTCACCACGCCCTGGCAGCGGCCGCACACACGGCCTTCACCGTCGTACACCCAGGCGGTGGCGAAGAGGAGGGACACCGTCTGGCTGTCGATTTCGGACTCCACGCGCAGACTGTCGCCGGTGACGGCGCGCTCGAAGCTCATGGACAACTGCACGGTGGCGCAGCGCCGGCCCGGGTCCACTAGGGCGCCGGTGCAGCCCACGGCGTAGTCGAAGAGGGCGGCGAGGATGCCTCCGTTGACGGCGCTGGCGCTGCCGGCGCCGCCCCGGTGTTCGGGCCGAAGTTCGGGGATGGTGACGACCACCTTCCGGCCCTCCGGAAAGCTGAGTTGCGCGCCGAAGAGGCGCAGGGTGAGGCTCTGGGAGAACTGCTCGGCGTAACGGTCCAGGTCAGCCTGGGATGGCCTCGGAGGGGCGCCGGACGTGGAGTCGGACATGGAGTCGCACCATTATATAAGCGCACCGCATGCCTTGGGGGCCGAGCGGCCGGGCGGGACTGCGGAAGGGCGCCCATTGGTGGGGGAAAGACGTTAGAAGCATGGGTTCCCTCCCGAATGTCTCCCGCGAACCCACACGAATCCGCCCTCCTCGAAGACCTCAATGCGCCGCAGCGCGAGGCCGTGTTGCATGGTGACGGCCCCCTGCTCGTCCTGTCAGGGGCGGGCAGCGGCAAGACGCGCGTCATCACCCGGCGCGTGGCGTATCTGGTGAAGGTCCACAACGTCTACCCGTGGCGCATCCTGGCCGTCACCTTCACCAACAAGGCGGCGCGGGAGATGCGCGAGCGCCTGGTGCAGTTGCTGGGGGCCCAGGCGAACGAGCTGGTGGTGAGCACCTTCCACTCGGCGGCGGCGCAGATTCTCCGCCGAGAGGCGGAGCACGTGGGGCTCACCCGCTCCTTCGTCATCTACGACGACTCGGACCAGCTCAACGTGGTGAAGCGCGCCATGCGCGAGGCGGGCATCGAGTCCATGCAGCCGCGCGAAATCCTCCACCGCATCGACCAGGAGAAGAACGCGGCCCGGCTCCCGGAGCACATGCAGGTCGCGCCCGGCGACGAGCGGGGCCAACTGGTGCGCAAGGTGTACGCGGCCTACCAGGAGCGGCTGCGCGCGGCCAACGCGGTGGACTTCGGAGACCTGCTGCTCCTGCTGGTGACGCTGTTCCGCACCCGGCCGGACGTGCTGGAGAACTATCGGCGCCGCTTCCACCACGTGCTGGTGGATGAGTTCCAGGACACCAACCCGGTGCAGTACGCGCTGCTGAAGCAACTGGCGCCGCCCCCTTCCGCCAACCTGGTGGTGGTGGGCGACGACGACCAGTCCATCTACCGGTGGCGTGGCGCGGACGTGGACAACATCCTCGGCTTTCCGCGGCAGTACCCCGGCGCGAAGGTGGTCAAGCTGGAGCAGAACTACCGCTCCGACCAGAACATCCTGGACGCGGCGCATGAGGTCATCCGGAAGAACACGCGGCGCATGGAGAAGAAGCTCTGGTCCGAGCGCCAGCGGGGCCAGACGCTCAACCTGATGCTCAACCGCGATGAGCGGGCCGAGGGGCAGGAGGTGGCGCGGCAGATTCTGGCGCTGCAGCGGGAGGGCTTCATCAAGCTCTCCAGCATGGCGGTGTTCTACCGGGCCAATGCGCAGAGCCGCGTGTTGGAAGAGGCGCTGCGTCTGGCGCGCGTCCCGTACACCCTGGTGAGCGGACGCAGCTTCTATGACCGGGCGGAAGTGCGGGATGCCTCCGCGTATCTGCGGCTGATGGTGAACCCGCGCTCGGACGCGGACCTGCTGCGCATCATCAACATCCCGGCGCGTGGCATTGGCGACACCACGGTGGAGCGGGTGACGGACTTCGCCAACGCGCGCGGCGTGAGCCTCTACGAGGTCTTGTCCCAGCCGGAGCAGATTCCCGCGCTCAATGGTGCCGCGGTGAAGCGGCTCAAGGGCTTCCGCAACCTGCTGGAGTCCCTGACGGCCTTCGCCCAGACGAACGAGGAAGCCGCGGGCGCGGTGGACCAGATGCTTCGCGAGACGAAGCTGGTGGAGACGCTTCAGGCCGAGGGCAGCGACGAGTCTCAGACGCGCGCGGAGAACCTCCGCGAGTTCCTGGGCGCGGCGCAGGAGTTCGACCTGAACCGGGCGGCCGCGGCGGTGGCGGCCGCGGCGAATCCCCCCAGCGACGTTCCTCCCGAAGTGGACGCGGCCCCGCTGACGGCGGACGTGCCGGCGCTGCAGGCCTTCCTGGAGCAGATTTCGCTGGTGGGCGAGGCGGACGCGGAGGTGGGCGACGGCCGGGTGGCGCTGATGACGCTGCACGCGGCCAAGGGCCTGGAGTTCGACGCCGTCTTCCTCACCGGCATGGAGGAGAACGTCTTCCCGCACTCGCGCGCGGTGAAGTCCGAGTCCACGTTCCTGAACGAGGTCGCCTCGGCGGATGGGGAGCCCTCGGAGGAGATGGCCGAGGAGCGGCGCCTCTGCTACGTGGGTTTCACGCGCGCGCGAAAGCGGCTCTTCGTGAGTCTGGCCCAGTGTCGCTCGCTGTTCGGTGAGCTGCGCTACAACGCGCCCAGCCGCTTCCTGCGGGATGTGCCGCCGGCGCTGTTCGGCATCAGCGAGCAGGAAGTCCCCGAAGCGCCTCGGCCCATGGTGCCCTCCACGCAGCGCAGGCGGACCTGGGACGAGGATGACGGGCCGCGCATCGACCGCTCGTACTCGCAGGCGTCGTCGGACATGGACGGCGTGGGCGGGGACGTGCGCGGCATGCGCGTGCGCCACGAGCAGTTCGGCGTGGGCCGCGTGGTGTCCGCGGACGGCAACGGCCCCAACGCGAAGGTGACGGTGGAGTTCGGTGGAGGCGTGGGCCTCAAACGCATCATCGCCCGTTTCCTGATACCGGGCTGAGAAGCGGGCACCCGAGTGGACAAGCCGGTTTGGAGACTTGTGGGAGCGACAAAAGAAAGCCCGCGCGCCTGACAGGGCGAATGCGCTGGTGGCAGAGTCCGGCGTGTGAGACTCGCCTCGCTGACCTGGTGCCTCCTGCTGGTGTGGTGTGGCTTCGGCTGTTCGCGAAGCTTCTCCTCGCAGGACCTCGGTGTGCGGTACGAGCCGCCCTCGGGCATGGACCTGCGCTCCGTGGAGGCCGGGCCCCCGGCGCTGGCCCGCTTTGACGGGGGATTGGAGCTGCGCTCGGTGCGCGGCGCGGCGCCCGCCCTGGATGCAGGCCCGGAGGCCGTGCTGGCGGCGGCGGGGTTGAAGGCGCCCGGAAAGTTGCTTCAGGACACGGAGGGTACGCTCCCGGCGGGGCCCGTGGCGCGCTACGAATTCTCACAGACGGGCGGCGCGCGCACGCTGGTGTACTTCGTGCCCAGGAAGGACGGCTTCGTCCTGGTTACCTTCTCCGCGCCCGAGCGTGACTACGGCACGCTGTCCGCCCGCGTGGAGCGCTCACTGTCGACACTGCGAATGTGGTGAAGCCCGCGGCGGCGTCGTCCTGATTGGAGGCTCAAGGGTCGGTCTTGCGCAGCCGCCACGACAGCACGCGGCCATCCAGTCCCAGGACGATGACCTGGTCGCCGAGTACCACGGGGCGGGTGCGCAGCGGCGTATCCGCGCGGACCGAGAAGGCCTGCGCCCAGGTCGTCGTGTTCAACGCGATGAGCCGTCCCTGACGCCCGCTGGTGGGCACCAGCAGCAGGTCCTCTCTCACCGGCGTCACCTCCGAGATGAGCGGGTCGGGCAGCGTGATGCGCGCCACCTCCTTTCCGTTCGAAGGGGACAGGCCGACGAGCGCGGAGACCTCTCCAGCCGTGCCGACCCACACCGTTCCCAGCGCCAGCGAGGGGGGACTGCTCAGGGCCTCCGCGGGGGCCTGCTCCCACAGGGACGTGCCGTCCCCGAGCCGCAGCGCCAGGACGTGACCCTGGCGGGTGCTCACGTAGAGCGTGTCCCGCCACAACGTCATCCCCAGCACGTCCCGGAGGTCCCGCTGCCAGCGCTTCGCCCCATCCTGGGTGGCCAGGGCCATCAGCCCCGCGTCACCCAGCGCCACCACGAGCAGGCCGTCCTGGAGGACCGGCATGGGAAATCCACGGGGCGCAGCCGTCGGCTCGGGCTTTCCGGGTGGGGGGCGCTCCCAGTCCGTCTTCCCCGTGTCCGTGTAGAGGGAGCGGACGGACCCATCCGGCGCGACCAGGAAGACGAATTTCCCCTCCGCATCCGCCACGGGTGCGGTAAGGACAGGGGGCTCTCCGGTGAGGCGCCATTGCACCGCGCCATCCGCGAGGTTCAGCCGGACCAGGTCTCCGCCCACCGTCCCGGCGATGACACTGTCTCCCAGAAGGGCCGGGCGTGTGGCCACCTCCCTGTCCAGGGAGACCCGCCAGACGACTCGGCCGCTCCGCTCCAGGCGGACGACGGTGCCTGCCTCATTGGCGGTGAGGACGCCGTCCGGCAGGGCCACCAGCCCTGCTCGAGACGAGGCGTCCGTGGAATGGCGGAAGTCGCTCGTCGCGGGCTCCCGGCACCCCATGGCGGCCACCAATGTCAGCGCCAGGGCGGGCAGCAAGGGCGTGCATGGACAGGCGCGAGACGACATGGTTTGGAGGATGACGCAAGGAAGGAACTTGGACCATGCCTACCATTCGTGATGACGAGATTCCCAGCGCCACCGGCATTCCTTCGTCCGCCCGTCGGACGGACTTCGTGCCGCCGCCCACCCTGGCGGTGACGGAAGAGCTGTTGCGCGCACTGCCCAAGACGGACCTCCACTGCCACCTGGACGGGTCCATGCGCCTGAAGACCATCCTGGAGCTGGCCGAGCAGCAGAAAATCAAGCTGCTCGCCGACACCGAGGATGGGCTGGCCAAGGCCATCCACATGGGCGAGGTGTGCGAGAGCCTGGAGGAGTACCTCGTCGCCTTCGACGTGACGCTCTCCGTGCTCCAGACGGCCGAGTCCCTCTACCGCGCCGCCTACGAGCTGGCCGTGGACGCCGCCGCGGAGAACGTGCGCTGGCTGGAGGTTCGCTATTCGCCCGCGCTGCACCTGCAGAAGGGCCTGAAGATGACTACGGTCATCGACTCCGTGCTGGAGGGCCTGCGCGCCGCGAAGCGGGAGACGGGCATCAAGTGCGGCGTCATCGTCTGCGGCATCCGCCACATCAACCCGCAGACGTCCATGCGGCTGGCGGAGCTGGCGGTGGCCTACAAGAACCGCGGCGTCATCGGCTTCGACCTGGCCGGCGCGGAGGCGAGCTTCCCGGCGAAGGACCACCGGGACGCCTTCCAGCTCATCCTCAAGAACAACGTCAACTGCACCGCGCACGCGGGCGAGGCCTACGGCCCCGAGTCCATCTCCCAGGCCATCCACAACCTGGGCGCGCACCGCATCGGCCACGGCACGCGGCTGCGCGAGGACGGGGACCTGCTCAACTACGTCAACGACCACCGCATCCCGCTGGAGGTGTGCCCCACCTCCAACGTGCAGACGGGCGCCGTGACGAGCCTGGCGGCGCACCCGCTGAAGTTCTACTTCGACTACGGCCTGCGGGTGACCATCAACACGGACAACCGCCTCATCACCGACACCACGGTAACCAAGGAGCTGTGGACGGCGCACTCCGCGCTGGGCCTGTCGCTGGAGGACCTGACCACCATCCTCGTCTCCGGCTTCAAGAGCGCCTTCCTCCCGTTCCGGGAGAAGCAGGACATGCTGCGGGCGGTGAACGAGGAGATCGCCCAGACGCTGGCGGCCTTCGACCAGAAGCGGCACCTGGTGAAGCAGCCCGCTTGATGACGTGACGTCCGGCGTCCCGGCCCCGTGCAAGGTGCAGTCGCCTCGCGGGGCCGGCGCTGGCCGCGAGGAGGTGGCGCGTGGACCTGGAACTGGGTGGCAAGGTGGTACTGGTGACGGGTGGCTCGGAGGGGCTGGGCGCCGCGGTGGCCCGGCGGCTCGTCCGGGAGGGCGCGAAGGTGGCGCTCTGTGCCCGTGGGGCGGAGCGGCTGGAAGCCACCGCCGCGGCCCTGCGCGCCGAGGGTGGGGACGTGCTCACCGTCCAGGCCGACGTGTCGCGTGCGTGGGAGGTGGAGCACTTCGTGGATGCCGCCCACGCGCGCTTCGGGCGCATCGACGGGCTGGTGAACAACGCGGGCACCGCGGCGGGCCGGCCCTTCGCCTCGGTGAGTGACGCGGAGTGGGAGGCCGACCTCCAGCTCAAGGTCTTCGCGGCGATTCGTGCCTCGCGGCAGGCGCTGCCCTTCCTGAAGGAGTCGGGGAGCGGCGCCATCGTCAACGTGCTGGCCATCGCGGCGAAGACGCCCGGCGCAAACTCCACGCCGTCGTCGGTGTCTCGCGCGGCGGGGCTCGCCTTGACGAAGGCGCTGTCCAAGGAGTTGGGCCCGCACGCCATCCGGGTGAACGCGGTGCTGGTGGGCATCATCGAAAGTGGCCAGTGGGCGCGCCGTGCCAAGGAGGTGGGTAAGCCCATGGAGTCCTTCCTGCAGGAGATGGCGCGTCACGCCGGGATTCCGCTGGGCCGGGTGGGGAAGGCGGAGGAGTTCGCCGATACCGTGGCCTTCCTGCTGTCGCCCCGTGGTGGCTACATCAGCGGCGCGGCCATCAATGTGGATGGCGGCCTGTCCGCGGCCGTCTGATTTCCCTTCGTCAGGAACGGGCCGGGTGCCCGTGTGTGGATGATGAAGACGGCTTCGCGCCGTCTGGCGACCGCGGCTGCTGACCCCTGGTCCCTCATCTCTCCGTCACGTCCCCCTGGGTGTGCCCGTCTTCGGGCCCCGGGGCATTCCTGAGTTGGGTCATGCAGCCGAAACTGAACCGGCTTCTCCGGGCGCTCGCCCGCGAGGGGCTCGAGGTCGCCTATGACGGCCGCCTCTATTCCGTCCGCCTCCTGGGTGACGCTCACGCGCCGCCCGCCGAAGTCCTTCTCCCGCCGGACCTGCCCGTGGAGGGCAAGGCCTTCCAACAACTCGCCCAGCTCGCGGCCCTGAGGCACCCCGGTGGTGGCGAGGTGCTGCGGGTACGTGCCACGCCCGACTTCCACCCGGGAGACTCCGGGGTGGCCATTGGCTCGGTGCTCCACACGCGCGGGCTGGTGGTGCCCGGCGCCATTGGCACCGACATCAACTGCGGCATGCGGCTGCACGTCGCGGACATCTCCGTGGAGGACTTTCTGGCGAAGCGGTCGGCCTTCGTCGAGCGGATGAAGGGCCACTACTTCTTCGGTACGCGTGACGTCACCATGGCCTCACGGGCCTCCGAGGCGCTGCTGCGCGACGGCGTGCAGGGCTGGCTCCTGGAGACGCTGGAGCAGCCGCTGGGGTGCGCGGGACGGGCCGACCTGGCCCAGCTCGACGCGGAGGTGTCGCGCATCCACCTGGGCGGCGGGCTGAAGGGCCATCCGCGCTGGGCGCCCGAGTCCTTCACGCGCGAAGGGCTGGTGCGCGACGCGGGCCTGGCCACCATTGGCGGCGGCAACCACTTCGTGGAGGTGCAGCGCGTGGAGGCTGTGGAGGACCGGGCGCGGGCGTGGGACTGGGGCGTGCGCGAGGGACAGCTCGCGTTCATGATTCACTCTGGCAGCCGGGACGTGGGCAAGCACGTGGGCGTGGCCTGGCAGGACCGTGCGCGCCAGGCGTGGCCCGCGGGAACGCCGCTTCCGGCCAGCGGCATCCTCCCCCTGGGGGATGCGCGGCTCGTCACCGAATACCTGGAGGCGGAGGCGACGGCGGCCAACTACGCCTTCCTCAACCGCCTGCTGCTGGCGGAACTGCTGCGCCAGACGCTCAGGGAGCTCTTCGGGGACGTGGAGGCGCCGCTCGTCTACGACGTGCCCCACAACCTGACGCTGCCCTACGAGGGCGGCTGGCTGGCGCGCAAGGGCGCATGCCCGGCGGGGGCGGAGCAACCCGTCATCATCCCCGGCTCCATGGGGGCCACGTCCTTCCTCATGGTGGGGTGTGGGGATGCGCGGGCGCTGGAGTCCGCGTCGCACGGCGCGGGCCGCGCGCGCTCCCGCTTCTCCCTGTCGCGGGGCGGCGCGGACCAGAGCGAGGCCGCCCTGGGGCTGACCGGCGTGGACTGCATCACCCTTCGCGCGGAGCGTCGCGTCGAGGAGGCGCCCGCAGCATACAAGCCCATCCGTCCGGTGGTGGATGCCCAGGTGGAGGCCGGCATCGTCCGGGAGGTCGCCCGGCTCTCCCCCCTGCTCACCTTCAAGGCCTGAGCGGGGAGGGAAGGGGGGCACGTCATTTCACTTGGCGTGCTCCCCTGTCTGCGAGTGGAATGGCCGCGCGGCGGGCCCATTGCCCGCACGGCATCTCACGCGGCATCGAGGGGAACTGGGGACCATGGAGAACACCTACGGAACGATGAACTCTCCCGGCGGAGCGGGCGCGAAGGAGGCCGTGTCGCTGCCGGCCATCCTGCTGATGGTCCTTTCCGCCATCACCGTGCTGCTGGGGCTCATCAACGTGCTCCAGGCCTTTGGCGGCGCGGACCCCGCCGTCGAGGAGGCGCTCAACAACCCCGACCTGCCCGAGGGGGCCCGGCAACTGCTCGCGGGCATGACGACCACGGGCGGCAAGCTGATGTTCGCGCTGCCCACGCAGGTGCTCAATGGCCTCGTCTTCTTCGGCGCGCTGAAGATGAAGAACCTGCAGAACTACGGGCTGGCGATGACCGCTGCCATCATCTCCGTCATCCCCTGCTGCGGCCCCTGCGCCTGTCTGGGCATCCCCGTGGGCATCTGGGCCCTGGTGGTGCTGAACAAGCCCGAGGTGAAGGCGGCCTTCACCTAGCCGCGGCGCCAGGCCGGCCACCGCCCCATGGCCGTGGCCGGCCGCTGCTTCTGCATCCGCACGCACGCCAACTGGACGTCGACCGTGAGTGGGCGCCGGGAGGCGTGGACGGAGGCATAGCCGTGCCGCTGATAGAAGTGTTCGGCGTTCAGGCTGGCATCCAGCCCCATCAGCGGCGCGCTGCCCCGCCAGACGGCGGACTCCAGGGCCGACAGCAATGCGGGGCCCACGCCATGGCCCGCCTCGTCTGGCACCACGTAGAGCGCTTCCAGCTCACCTAGCGCCGCGTCCACCTGGCCGAAGCCCACCGCGCGCCGGCCGCGTTCCGCCACCAGCACCGTGCGCGGACGCTCCGGCCGCAGGTAGCCCTCCGGTTTCAAGAGCCGCACCCAGGTGCTCACCTCGTGCGGCGCGTACGCGCGAAGGCACAGGGCTTCCACGGCCCGGGTGTGGATGCGCCACAGGGTGCGGCGGTCGGACTCCTTCGCGGGCCTCAGCAGGAGTCCTTCCGCGCCCATGGCCGTCTCAGGTCACCTTCATGCCCTTGGGAATCACCACGACGCCCCCGGGCGTGACGTGGAAGCGCCGCCGGTCCTCCACCGGGTCGAATCCGATGGTCATCCCCGGCGGAATCTCCACGTTCTTGTCGATGATGGCCCGGCGGATGCGGCAGCGCCGGCCGATGGTGACGTTCTCGAACAGGAGGGAGTCCTCTACCTCCGAGTACGAGTTGACGCGCACCTTCGGCGACAGCACCGAGCGCCGCACGCTGCCGCCGGAGATGATGCAGCCCTCCGCCACCAGCGTGTCCATGGCGTGGCCCACGCGGTGGTTCTGCTCGTCCGCGAAGACGAACTTCGCCGGCGGGTAGTTGTTGGGCTGGGTGTGGATGGGCCAGCGGTCGTTGTAGAGGTTGAACGTCGGGTCCACCTCCACCAGGTCCATGTTGGACTGGTAGTAGACGTCGATGTTCCCCACGTCCCGCCAGTAGCCGCGCTCCTTGGCCTCCTGGCCGGGGACCTCGTTCTGGGCGAAGTCGTACACGTACACCGGCGCGCGCTTGTACAGCTCGCTGATGATGGACTTGCCGAAGTCGTGCGCGCTCGCCTCGTTCGCCGCGTCCCGCACCACCTCCTGCACCAGCACGTCGGTGGAGAAGAGGTAGTTGCCCATGGAGGCCAGGCACATCTTCGGGTTGCCCGGCATGGGCGGCGGGTCCTTGGGCTTCTCCAGGAACTGCCGCATCCGCCCGTCCGGCCCCACGTCGATGATGCCGAACTCGCGGCCCTGCTCGATGGGGACGGGAATCGCGGCCACCGTGCACGCCGCCTTCTTCGTGCAGTGGAAGTCCAGCATCTGGCGCGTGTCCATCCGGTACACGTGGTCCGCGCCGAAGACGAAGATGTAGTCCGGCTCCTCGTCGGTGATGATGTTGAGGTTCTGGTAGATGGCGTCCGCGCTGCCCTTGTACCAGTCCAGCCCCGTCCGCATCTGCGCGGGGACGGCTTCCACGTAGTGGCCCAGGAACGCCGTCATCCGCCACGCGCGGGACAGGTGGTTGTTGAGCGAGTCGCTCTTGTACTGCGTCAAGACCTTCATCCGGTACACACCGGAGTTGGCGAAGTTCGAGAGAACGAAATCGATGATGCGGTAGCGCCCGCCGAAGGGGACAGCGGGCTTCGCGCGCTCGCGCGTCAGGGGCTCCAGGCGCGTGCCAGCGCCTCCAGCCAGAATCATCGCCAGGACTTTGGACATAGGTGTTCCGGACGTTAGTCGTCCCTGGGGGGCCGGCAAGGGCACGTGTGCCCGCCTGCCAGCCATCGTTGAATGCCGAACCGCCTGTTCAGGTGTCCTGACCGGCGCTGGACGTCCCGACGCCTCGGGTTGCCGGGCCTAGCCCGGCGGCCGCTCCCGGGTGGCATGTGGGAGAAGCGCCGCAAAGGGCCGAAGAACCGGCCCCCGCTGCGTTGCATGGCGTCTGCCGAGGCTATCGTGCTAGCCTCGTTTCCGATGGCCGGCGACGAAACCCGCGTCACCAAGATCTCAACGCTCAACGTGCATGCCCACCGCAGCACGGAGTGTTGTCTCGTGCAGATTCATGGCCCCGAGCTCGGCAAGAAGTACCTCATCGAGGATGCCGAACTCACCATTGGGCGGGATCAGCACAACCACATCGTCGTGGACCTGGACAACGTGTCCCGCCGCCACGCCCGGATTCTGGGGCGTGGGGGGAAGATGCTCGTTGAAGACCTGGGCTCCACCAACGGTACCTTCCTCAATGACCAGGAAGTGCTTCAGGCCTCTCCGCTGCGCAGCGGAGACCTGGTCAAGGTCGGAGGCTCCATCTTCAAGTTCCTCGATGGCGACAACATCGAGACCCAGTACCACGAGACCATCTACACGCTGACCATCGCGGACGGTCTCACCGGCATCAACAACAAGAGGTACTTCCTGGAGTACCTCGAGAAGGAGATGGGCCGGTCGACCCGCTATCAGCGCACCCTCACGCTGATGATGTTCGACATCGACCACTTCAAGCAGATCAACGACGTCCACGGCCACCTCGCCGGGGACTACGTGCTGCGGGAGTTGGCCCAGTCCATCAAGCGCCTGGTGCGCCGCGAGCAGTGCTTCGCCCGCTACGGCGGCGAGGAGTTCGCCGTCGTCCTCCCGGAGGACGGCCCGGACAAGGCGCGCCTGTTCGCGGAGAAGATTCGCCGGCTCATCGAGGGCAAGTCCTTCGTCTACGACGACAAGGAAATCCCCGTCACCATCTCCATTGGCGTGGCCGAGCAGACGTCGGACATGCTGGAGCCCACGCACTTCATCAAGGTGGCGGACGCCAACCTGTACAAGGCGAAGAAGTCGGGCCGCAACCGCGTGGTGGGCTAGGTCGTGGCCGCCAGCGCAAGCGAAGCGGGTCCGTCCTTCCTCGCGCGGTTGGTGCTCGTGCTCCTGGGCTGCGCCTTCCTCGGCGCGGCCTGGGTGTGGAGCCACCGCGCGGAGCCCTGGGCCGCGCGCCTGGTGGACAACGCCCTGCGCACGGTGGGTGTGCCGCCGCGCTAGGGGTGAGGTGAAGCGCCTGGCGCGGTGCCGCCGGGCGGCGTCGCCCGGATGGCTCCGGTCGCGGCGCGACGCCGGGCTGCGGTGCGCTCCCCGCGGCCAGGTCAGGGGCGGGAGTCCGGTGCCCGGAAGCTCCCGCCGCGAGCTTCGCTCAGGTGTTCTCGCGCAGCTCCGCCAGCCGGCCCTTGGTGCCAGGCAGGCTCTGGGGCGGCATCTTCCCGTAGATGTGCTGCACCGTCTCGGAGAGCGTCTCCTGGATGTCGCGCGCGCGGAAGCCGAGCTCGGCCTCCGCCTTGGATGCGTCCAGCCAGAACCAGTGCTCGCCGATGTCGATTTCCTGCGGGTCCAGCGTCGGCGTGGTGCCGCGCACCTTGGCCCAGCGCTCCAGCAGCTTCCCGCCGAGCACGTTGACCTTGGAGGGGAGCTTCAGCTTCGGCGCGGGCACGCCCGACAGGCGCTCCAGCCGCTGGAAGAAGTCCTTCATGGACAGATTCACCCCCATGAGGTGACGGCCGTACACCTCGCCCCGGGTGAGCGCCTGGACGAAGGCGTCCGCCGCGTCGCGCGCGTCCACGAAGGAGATGCCGCCGCCCGGCATGGCCGGAATCTCGCGGTTGAGGAACTTCACCACCGTCCATGTGGAGGACAGCCGGTCATCCCCGGGCCCCATCAGCAGGCTGGGGTTGAGCACCACCAGGGGAATCTCGTGCTTGCGGCAGTATGCGAGCGCCAGCTTCTCCTCGTAGATTTTCGACAGGTAGTAGGGCCACTGGCCCACCACCGTAATCGGGTAGTCGGCGCTCTCGTCGCGGACGTGCGCCTCCTTCGACACCGCGATGGTGCCGGAGGTGGAGGCCAGCACCACGCGCTTCACGCCGGCCTCGCGCACGTCCCGCAGCAGCTCGCGCGTGCTGTCCACGTGCAGCTCGAACATCTTCCGCGCGTCCTTCGGCTGGAAGGAGACGAGCCCCGCCAGGTGGTAGACGGCGTCCACGCCCTCCAGCGCGCGGCGCACCGCGTCCCGGTTCTTCAAGTCACCGGGGACGTACTCCGTGCCCGCGTAGGGGGCGCCCGAAGGCCGCGAGCGGCCGATGAGCCGCACCTCGTGGCCCGCCGCCACCAGCCTGGGCACCAGGTGCGTGCCCAGAAAGCCCGTGCCTCCCGTCACCAGCAGCTTCACGAGTCCTTCCCTTCCGTGGACGTGGACGCGCGGGGACTGGCCCCGGCCGGAGGCAGGTCCACGCGCTCCAGGTTCAGCACCCGGCCGTCGCGCAGCGCCCGCATGGAGTCCTCGGCGATGCGCGTGACGTAGCGGTATCCCTCCGAGCGCGCCATGCCCTGCACCCGCGTGCGCAGGTCCGCGTGGCCCAGCGCCGGACCGATGTTCACCCGCAGGGGCGTCTTCGTCTTGGGCAGCACGCTGCCCTTGGGCAGCGCGTCGAAGGCGCCGCCGATGTACAGCGGCAGCACGTCCATGTTGAAGGTGAGCGCCAGGTAGCCCAGCGTGGACTTGAACTCCATCAGCTCACCGGTGGTGGAGCGCGTGCCCTCCGGGAAGATGAGGACGTTGAAGCCCTGACGCAGCGCCTCGCCCGCCATCCGCAGCGACTCGCGCAGCGAGCCCTGCCGTTCAATGGGGATCAGGTTGGTGAAGTTCTCGAACCAGGCGCGCTTGAGCGGCGTGTTGAAGAAGTAGTCGCGCGCCGCCAGGGACACCAGTCGCTCGCCCTGGTCACCCAGCGCCACGCGGACCAGGCCCGCGTCCAGGTGGCTGGAGTGGTTGGCGATGACGAGGAAGTTGCGGTTCTGCGGGATGAAGGACTTGCCCGTCACCTTCACGTCGAACACGCCGCCGTAGAGCACCTTCTGCCCGAAGGACAAGAGCTGACGGCCCACGTCCGCCACCACGTCGGGCACCGGAATCTCCACCTCTTCCGCGCGCTCGTTCTCCTTGGAGATCTCCTTCGCGCGCGTCTCCACCGTGGGGCGCTTGCCGGAGGACGCCACCACCTTGCGCAGGTCCTCCACTGTCTGCACCTGCGTCAGGTCCTCCACTGCGGGCAGCGGCACGCCGGCGGCCTCCAGCGCGGAGGACAGCTCGGTGAGCATCAGCGAGTCGAAGCCGAGGTCCCCGCTGAGCAGCGCGTCCGGACGCACGTCGGACACCGGCCGGTGGCTGACGTCCGCGATGAGCGGGAAGAGCCAGTCCGCGATGCCACCCGTGGTGGGGTTGGCCGCCTTCTCGCGCGCCTTGCTGGCGCTGGCCGCCATGCGCTCCTGGCGCTTGAGCTCCTCCACCACCTGCTTGCGCTTCACGCTGCGCTTGGCGGTGCGGGGCAGCTCGCCGTCCCACAGGCGCAGCACCTTCACGCGCCGGTAGAAGGGCATGCCCGCGCTCACCTTGCGGAAGTGCTCCTCCAACTCGCGGCGCACTTCCTCGCGTGGGCGGTCCGCGTAGTCGGGCACGCACAGGCACGCCACCTTCTCACCGCCCGCGTCGTCGGGCAGGCCGACGATGGACAGCTCCTTGATGTGCGTGTGGTCCTGGTACAGCTCCTCCAACTCGTCCGGGTAGATGTTCTTCCCGTTGTGGTCGATGATGACGTCCTTCGCGCGGCCCACCAGGTACAGGTGGCCCTCCGCGTCCAGACGTCCCAGGTCGCCCGTGTGGAGCCAGCCGTCCTTGAGCACCGCCTCGGTGGCCTCGCGGTCGCCGAAGTAGCCGGGCATGACGTTGGGGCCCTTGGCCAGCACTTCACCCAACCCGTCGTTGTCCGGATTGAGGATGCGCAGCTCGATGCCGGGCAGCGCGCGGCCCACCGTACCGGGCTGGCGCTTGTTGCCGGGCTTCGTCACCGCCAGCACCGGCGCGGCCTCCGTCAGGCCGTAGCCCTCCGTGATGTTGAAGCCCAGCTCGTGGAAGGCCTTGTGCACGTCGTCCGGCAGCGCCGAGCCGCCCGACACGATGACCTTGATACGCCCGCCGAACTTGCGGTGCACCGGCCAGAACAGCAGCTTGCCCAGGTTGATGTTGTTGCGGTTGCGCAGCTCGCCGTGGGTGGCCATCAGCGCCTTGAGCGCCTGTTCGATGAACGGCGGGCGGCTGGCGAACTCCTGCGTAATCTTGCGATGCAAGAGCTGCCACAGCGCCGGCACGCCCACCATGGCGGTGATGCGGCCCGTCTCGAACACCTCGCCCAGCCGGTCCGACGTCAGCTCGTCGATGTAGGTGATTTCCGCCCCGCGCCAGAACGGGGTGAGGAAGCCGGCGGCGAACTCGAAGGTGTGGTGCAGCGGCAGGACGGACAGCACGCCGTCGCCCACGCCGATGTCGAAGGTCCCCGCCAGCTTCGCCACCAGCGCGGCGAAGTTCCGGTGGGTGAGCATGACGCCCTTGGGCGTGCCCGTGGTGCCGGAGGTGAAGATGATGCTGGCCAGGTCATCCGCCGCGGCGGACCTGCGCACTGGCCCGATGCGGTCCGGGTGCGCCGGGTCGCCTGTCATCGCCTCCGCGAGGCTGGCCACGGTGACGCCGTCACCCAGCGCGGCGAAGAGGCCGGGGAAGTCCCGGGCCGCGTCCTCGGAGACGAGGCACGCGCGCGCGTCCGCCCGGCGGGCGATGTTGACGAGCTCCGCCTCGCTCAAGCCCGGGTCCACCGGAACGACGGTGGCGCCCGCGCGCAGGATGCCGAAGTAGCTGATGCCCCACTCGGGCCGGTTCTCCGACACCAGCAGCACGCGGTCGCCGTGCTTGATGCCCGCGGCCAGCAGGAAGCTGCCCACGCGCGCGGCATAGCGGTGCACCTCGCCGTAGGTGAAGCGCTCCTCCTTCTCGCCCGCCACCATGCGGAAGGCCACGCGGTGCCGGTACGCATGCACCGTGGCTTCCATCAACTCCAGCAGGTCGCGGTGCGCGGGGATGACGGTGCGCTTCTCGCGCTCCGACTCCATGCCCGGGAACACCCACTTCTCCAGGCCAGGGAGGTGTGTCCCCAGGAAGTACTCGCGCCAGTCGATGTGCTCCGGGTCCCAGGGCACCTTCAGCCGGTCCGCGTGCGCCATGCGCGCATACACGGAGCGGGTGTTGTCGCAGCGGAAGACGTAGCGGTTCTCGTAGAGGAAGGGGAGGAACAGCTCCGTCAGGGCGATGATGCCCTGGGCGTTGTCGTCCACCTCGTCCAGCGACACCTTCGCCTTGTCCAGCATGGCCTGGACGGCCGGGGCGCCCCACGCGGGACGCACCTCGTCGATGGCCTTCTTCAGGAAGCGCGCGCCGCGCGACAGCATGGGCGCGCTGAACAGCTCGAACTCCTTCTTGCTGACCGGCTGCGGCTCGACGCGCGAGCGCAGCTTGTTCATCAGCGCGTTGCCGGACTCGCGGTTGCGGTAGTAGCGCCGCCGGTACAGGCCCACCAGCTCCACGGAGCGGCCGGCGTAGAAGGGATTCATATCGCCGGAGGCGAGCTGGTAGATGCGCCGCTCCTCCACGTCCATGGCATGCGCGGTGATGCCGATGGTGGCGCCCGCCACCTGGTCCACCGGGATGATGTCCAGGATGGTGTTCTCGCCCGCGGGGATGCCGCCGGGGCCCTTGATGCCCGCGAAGGCCAGGGGCGCGGAGGTGGTGAAGCCCTCGTTCCAGCCGGGGAAGGGGAAGTGCCGCGCGCTCTCCACGATGGAGGGCCGGACGATGGAGTAGCGCAGGCCCGGCGTGGCCGCGAGCACCTGCTCGCCCAGGGACTTGGTGTACGTGTACGTGTTGGGCCAGCCCCAGTGGGCGGCGCGCTCCATGCCGGCGCGCACCAGCTCGCCGCTGAGCCACAGCTTGCGCTCACGGCCCACCGCCAGCCGCAGCGTCTTCTCGTCGTTGGGGTCGCGGCCTTCTTCCTCCAGCCGGTCCAACGCCTTCTTGCGGAAGGTGGACGTGAGGGCCCGGTCCTCGGCCTGCTCGCGCAGCCGCGCGACGATGCGCGCCGCGTCCTGCAGTTCCTGCTCCAGGCTGAAGTCGCGGCCGTCCATCTCCTCCCGCTTGGGGAAGTAGCCGCGAACCTCCTCGTCCTCGAAGACGAGCCCGCTGCGGTTGCCGGCCACGAAGGCCGTGGACATGTGAATCAGCGGGACGGACCAGCGCACCGCCAGCGCCGCGGCGAACTTCAGGCCGTGGGTGTTGACGTTGAGGCCCACCTCCAGCGACGGGTTGAAGGACACCAGACCGGCGCAGTTGATGAACGCGTGCACCTTGCCGGTGAGCGCCTCCACCTGGGGCTCTTCCAGGCCCATCCACGGGTCGGTGATGTCGCCGTCCAGCACCTCCACCTTCTGGCGGATGAAGGCCAGCGCGCCTTCATCCCCCAGGCTGTCTCGCAGCGGCTGGAAGGGCTCACTGGTGGCGACCTTGTCGAAGAAGCGGCGCTCGGCGGACGCGGCGCTGCCCTTGCGGACCAGCACGTACACCTTGTCCAGGTCCTGCCCGTAGCGGGTCAGCAGCATGGACAGCGTCACCTTGCCCACGAAGCCGGTGGCGCCCGCGAAGAGCAGGCGCTTGCCGGTGAAGGTCTGGGTGACGTTCAGCTCGGGAAGGGCGGCCATGGGCGTCCTCACTTCACATCCACCATCACCGTGGGCGCGATGCGCAGCAGGCTGATGGTGGCCGAGCGGCCCATGAACCCGCGAGCCTCTTCAATGGCCTCGGTGAGCGTGTCGGTGCGGTCCCAGCCCATCAGGGCGGGGACATGGTTGTTCTCCGCGCCCGCGACAATGACCTTGCCTACGTGCTGGCGGCCATTCTCGCCCCAGTACCACATGTAGAAGGGGTGCACGCCGTGGTAGGCGTTGCCCTTGCGGTACAGGTGCACGTAGCTGGGGTTCTCCGCGAACTCGCGCTCGTACTTGTGCTCCAGCTTCATGGAGTCGCGCGTCTCCGGCAGCAGCCGGTGGAAGAACTCGATGTAGCTGGGGTGGTGCTCCGGGTCGAACTCGTCGTAGGCCGGGTGCAGCAGGATGAGCACGCCGCCCTTCTTCACCAGCGGCACACCGCGGTTCAGGTTGTAGAAGTAGCCCAGCCCCATCACCTGCACCAGCAGCGGGTTGAGGATGGAGTTGACGCTGTACGGGGAGATGAACGGGATGGGGAAGATGACGATGTCGCTCTGTCCCTCCACCGGCACCACGTACTGCTTGTAGCTCGTCTCCAGCGTCTTCGCGTGCGTGGGCTCCGTGGCTCCGGCGTAGACGCCCGTGACGTCGTAGGGCGCGGGGACGGAGTTGAGCACCTTGCGCGCCGCCGCGCGCGGCAGCTTGGACAGCGCGAAGCGCATGGCCTGGAACTTCAGCCGGTCCGCCTCCGTGTAGTCCTCTTCCTTCTTCGCCAGGAAGTCGGTGGGGCCGCCGAACATGCGGTTGTTCAGCGCCGTCTCGATGTGGAAGACCTTCAGGTGCTTGTCGATGTTGCGCCCGATGCGCTCGTTGCTCTTGTAGAGCGCGCTCGTCTTCGGCTCCATATAGCTGTCGGAGGCGCGGATGGTCTTCGGGTTGTGGTGGTGCCGCAGCGACGCGTAGTTGGACACGCCGGTGCCCATGGACTTGTGCCCGCCGTTCATGGGCACGAAGTTCACGTTCACGTAGACGATGAGGTCGCTCTCCGCCACGCGGCGGTTCACCGACACCTCTTCACCGTGGGACGTGCGCTCCAGCGCGACCATCCCGTCCGGGTCCTCGGCGTCGTGGTTGTAGTAGCGGTCCGGGTAGTAGGCGTCGAAGATCTTCTCGCCCACCATGCGCTTCATCTCGCCTTCCGTCATCCGGCGGTGCAGGGCGTTGGCGATGATGAGGTGCACGTCGTCCACGCCGCTGTCGGCGGCCAGCTCCAGGACGATTTCCAGGATGGTCTGCCGCACGTCCGGCGTGACCATGGGCGGCAGCGGCACGCTGATGTCGTCGATGACGCACGTCAGGCGCATGCCCGGCTTGAGGAGCGCGTGCAGCGGCTCCATGCCCTCCGGGTTGTTGATGGCGTAGCGGATGGCGGCCTTGACGTTGGGCACGCCGGCCAGGGGCGGGCGCGGGAAGATGACGCGCGTGCCGACCGGAAGGTCTTCCTGCAGGAAGTTCTCACCGTGGAACAGCACGCGCGGGGGGCTGCCCTTCTCGGTGATGACGACCTGGCTTTCCTCGTCGTACAGCTTCTGGAGCGTCTTGAACGGGCGCATGGCGTGGGGGCTCTTACTTGAGGTCGAGGATGGGCCAGTTGTAGGCGCGCGCGATGGAGCGCAGCCGCAGGTCCGGGTTCACCGCGGTGGGACGGCCCACCACCGCGAGCATCGCGTAGTCAGAGGCGCTGTCGGAGTAGCCGTGGCACTTGTCCAGCGACAGGCCTTCCTTGGTGCAGTAGGCGCGGATGGCGTTCGCCTTGTTCGCGCCTTCGATGATGGGCGGAATCACCTTGCCGGTCGCCTTGCCGCCCACGAACTGCATCTTGTTGGCGATCATGTCGTCGGCGCCCAGGTGGCGCGCCAGCGGGCGCATGGTGAAGTCCAGCGCGCCCGTGACGAGGACAATCTTGCAGCCGCTGCGGCGAGCCTGGTCGATGAGGTCCTGCGTCTGCTCGAAGAGGGCGGGCTGCAGCACGTCCTCGAACATGTCCTCGGCGATGGTGACCAGGCGGTCTTCGCTCAGGCCCGCGTAGTAGCGGTAGAAGAACTCGTTGAACGTCTTGCGGTCCACCGCGTCCATGACACCGAAGAGCGGCACGCTGAGGGCGGTGCTCAGGGTCCGCCCCGCGATGCCCAGGACGGAGCCGCGGTTCATCGCGTAGTACGCGTAGACGTGGACGACGTTCGTCTTCACGAGCGTCCCGTCGACATCGAAGAAGGCAGCTTTCGAGGACATGGGGCTGCGGGCTTCCTGACACTTCGAGGGGGGGGAGGTCAATGATGCCGGGAGTTTGGCGTGCCTCCCGGCGGCTCGGGGGAGAAGGGGCTACAGCCAGCCCTGCTCCCGGTACCACTGCACGCTGCGACGGATGGAGTCCGCCAGGTCGCGCTGGGGGTGAAAGCCGAGCAGCCGCTCGGCCTTGGCCCCGGAGCACGTCCAGGCAGGCGCCAACAGTTGCTTCGCCATCTTCCGGCTCAGGGCCAGCTTGCGGCCCGTCAGTTGGGACACGCCGTCCGCCGCCGTGGCCATGGCCCGCAGTAGCGCGGGGGACACGCGCACGGTGCGGGGCGTCAGTCCCAGGGCCTGCGCGCCCAGGTCCTGCACCTTCTCCAAGGAGAGGGGCTCGCCGGGGCCCGCGCAGAAGAAGGCCTCACCGATGGCCGCCGGGTGGGTGGCCTGCAACAAGAGGATGTCCACCACGTCCTCCACATCCACCATGGTCAACGGGCGAGGGCCGCCGGACAGCTCCAGCCGGATGCCGCGCTGAGCCATCTTGAAGAAGGGAAGGTTCTCCCTGTCCCCGGGCCCCAGGATGCGCGGCGGCCGGGACACCGTGACGGGCAGCCGGTCTCCATAGGAGAAGGCGATGCGCTCCGCCTCCGCCTTGCTCTCCCCATACCATTCGTGGGGATGGAAGGCGTCTTCCTCCACATGCGGCCGGGTGGGCGTGGACGGACCGCAGGCGGCCAGCGAGCCCGTGAGCACCAGCCGGGGGCGGTGGCCCGCGGCCACCATGGCCTCGCACAGGTGGCGGGTGCCCTCCGCGTTGACGCGCATGAAGTCGTCGCGTGTCGCGCCGCGGCGAGCGCCCGCCAGGTGGAAGACGACGTCCTGGCCCGCCACCGCGGCCGAGAGCGTGGAGGGCACCGTCACGTCGCCCTCCACCCGCGTGTAGGTCAACCCCGCGAGCCCCGAGGCATCTCCTCCCGGGCGCAACAGGCATGTGACGCTGTCTCCCCGCGCGGCCAGGGCCTTGGCCAACCACATTCCCAGGAAGCCGCCTGCACCGGTGATGAGGGCTCTCATGTTGGGGTTTCATCCAAAAAAACACACCACGACCGCAAGGAGAATCCGGTGGCCGCTTCCGGGAGTGATCCACGCCGATAAGGGGTTTCCCGAGGGAAGATAACGTTCCGGAGGCTGATTTTCGGGCTCCGGACGCGTTCCGAAGTGAAGGCGCGCGAGGGGGCCGAGCGCTCCGGAGGCTGATTCTCGGGCTCTAGCCGCGTTCGTAGAGGGGCGCTCAGAGGGAAAAACGCAGGAGAGGGCTGTTTTTCGGGCTTGGGCGTGCTACTTCTACGCCGCAACGGCTCTCGCTTCACATAAGCAAAGCCGTACAACGTCCCCTTCGGAGGGGAGGAGACTCAAGACGAATGGCCGCCAAGAAAGCTGCTGCGAAGAAGGCTCCCGCCGCGAAGAAGGCTCCCGCTGCGAAGAAGCGCACGCCGAACGCGTCGTTCATGAAGGAGATGACGCCGTCTGCCGCGCTCGCTGAGATCGTCGGCGCGAAGCCGCTGCCGCGCACCGAGGTTGTCAAGAAGCTCTGGGCCTACATCAAGAAGCAGGGCCTGCAGGACGCGAAGAACAAGCGGCAGATCAACGCCGACGACAAGCTCAAGCCCATCTTTGGTGGCAAGAAGAGCGTCACCATGTTCGAGATGACGGCGCTGGTGAACAAGCAGCTGAGCTGAGCATTGGCCGGGGCCTCCCGGTGGCCGTACTCGGGGCTCGCCGCGACAAGCGGCGGGCCCTTTGCATTTCCAGGGGTTGGCGTGTCGGCGCGGAGCGTTGGATAGAGGGCGGACGCGTTTCTGCGTGCTGGCGGTCGGCGCGCGGGCGGCCTACCTCTGCGCTACATGTTGCTCGACGCCTTGGAAGAAGAGGGGGCCGCCTCGAATGGGGTGGGTGGCGCCACGATGACGGCGGAGGCCCTGGCCGAAGGGCTCTACGCACGCGTCCAGGCGGAGCTGGATGCGCGTCCCCACACGCCCCTGTCCACGTACCGAGTGCAGTTCCACCAGGGCTTCACCTTCGAGGACGCGCGGCAGGTGGTGCCGTACCTGGCCCGCCTGGGGGTGAGTGACCTTTATGCCTCGCCCTATCTGAAGGCCACGCCTGGAAGCACGCACGGCTACGACTGCGTGGACCACCAACAGTTGAATCCCGAAGTCGGGACGCCCGAATCGCACGCGGCGCTCTGCGCGGCGCTGCGTGAGCAGGGCATGGGGCAGGTGCTGGACGTGGTGCCCAACCACATGGGCATCGAGCGGGACAACCGTCTGTGGTTCGACGTGCTGGAGAACGGCCCGTCCTCCGTCTACGCGAAGTTCTTCGACATCGACTGGTCGCCGGTGAAGGAGGAGCTGCGGGACAGGGTGTTGCTGCCGATTCTGGGGGACCAGTACGGCATCGTCCTGGAGCGAGGGGAGCTGAAGCTGTCCTTCCGCGACGGCGCCTTCTTCCTCCATTACTACGACCACCTGTTACCGGTGGCGCCGCGTCAGTACTCCCGCATCCTCCGCCATGGCCTGGAGCGGCTGGAGTCGCGGCTGGGGGAGGAGCACCCCGGCATGCTGGAGTTCCTGTCCATCCTCACCGCCATCGACTACCTGCCCTCGCGCACGGAGGTGGAGCGGCCGAAGGTGGTGGAGCGCCACCGGGAGAAGGAGGTCATCAAGCGCCGGCTGGCCGCGGTGACGGCGGAGTTCCCGGAGATGCTGGCCTACATCGAGGACAACGTCCGCGTCTTCAATGGAGAGCCGGGCAACCCGCGCTCATATGACCTGCTGGACTCGGTGCTGGCGGCGTGCAGCTACCGGTTGGCGCACTGGCGGGTGGCGGGCGAGGAAATCAATTACCGGCGCTTCTTCGACATCAACGGCCTGGCCGCGCTGCGGGAAGAGGACCCGGACGTCTTCCAGGAGGCGCACGCGCTCATCTTCCGCTGGCTGCGCGAGGGGCTCGTCACGGGGCTGCGCATCGACCACCCGGACGGCCTCTTCGACCCGACCGCCTACTTCCTGGACCTGCAGGAGGCGTACTTCGTGGAGCGGGCCCACGCTCTGTTTCTCCAGACGCATGCGGAGGATGACACGCGCTGGCCGGCGGTGGAGTCCACGCTGCGCGAGCGCTGGCGCGCGGAGGTGACGCAGCAGCCGGACAGCCGGCTGCGCAAGGCGCTGTACGTGGTGGTGGAGAAGATTCAGGGCGGCCGTGAGCGCATGCCCGAATCCTGGGCCGTGCACGGCACCACGGGCTACCGCTACGCCAACGCGGTGAGCGGCGTGTTCGTCCAGCCGGACGCGGAGAAGGCGCTGACGGAGACGTACGAGCGCTTCGTGGGAGGGCAGACGGACTTCGCCGAGCTCGTCTACCAGAAGAAGCTGCTCATCATGCGCGTGTCCATGGCCAGCGAAATCAACGTGCTGGCGCACGCGCTCAACGGCATCTCGGAGATGAACCGGCGCACGCGCGACTTCACGCTCAACTCGCTGCGGCGGGCGCTGGTGGAGTTCATCGCCCTGTTCCCCGTCTACCGCACCTACGTGGACGGCTGGCGCCCGGAGCTGGACGGGCGCGACGTGCAGTACATCGAGTGGACCATCCAGCGCGCCAAGGAGCGCAACGCCACCACCAACGCGTCCATCTTCGACTTCCTGCGCGACATCCTCCTGCGCCGCTACCCGGAGCACGCGGACGGGCGAGAGCGGGCGGAAATGCTGCGCTTCGCCATGAAGCTGCAACAGGTGACGGGGCCCGTCATGGCCAAGGGCCTGGAGGACACCGTCTTCTACATCTACAACCGCCTGGCGAGCCTCAACGAGGTGGGCGGCGAGCCGGAGCGCTTCGGCGTCCACGCCAACACCTTCCACCTGCGCAACCAGGAGCGCGCGGAGCGGTGGCCGTCCAGCCAGCTCACCTCCAGCACCCACGACACCAAGCGCAGCGAGGACGTGCGCGCGCGCATCAACGTGCTGACCGAGGTGCCGGAGGAGTGGCGCAAGCGGGTGAAGAAGTGGGCCCGCCAGACGGAGAAGGCGGTGTCCCAACTGCCGTCCGGTCCGGCGCCCACGGCCAATGACATGTACCTCTTCTTCCAGACGGTGGTGGGGGCGTGGCCCATGGGCGACGCCCACTCCGCGGAGGAGCTGGCGGACTTCCAGCGCCGGGTGCGCGAGTACATGGGCAAGGCCATCAAGGAGGCCAAGGTCCGCACCTCGTGGACCAACCCCGACAGCGCCTATGACGACGCGGTGGCGCGCTACGTGGACGCCTGCTTCGACTCGAAGGTGACGGGCTCCTTCCTGGCGGACGTGCGGGACTTCAAGCGCTCCATCGAGCGCGCGGGCCAGTACAACGCGCTGGGGCAGTTGCTGCTGAAGATGGCCTCACCCGGCGTGGTGGACACCTACCAGGGCTGCGAGCTGTGGGATTTGTCTCTGGTGGACCCGGACAACCGGCGGCCGGTGGACTTCGCGCTGCGCGCGCGGCTGCTGGAGACGCTGGACGCCGAGGCGGAGAAGGACCGGGCCGCGTTAAGCGCACGGCTGGCGGCGAACCTCGATGACGGCCAGGTGAAGCTCTACGTCCTGACGCAGTCCCTGCGGCTGCGTCAGCGGCAGGCGGCCCTCTTCCGGAAGGGCGGCTACCGGGCGCTCGAGCTGACCGGCGCCCGGGCGAAAGCAGCGGTGGCCTTCGCCCGCGAGCACGGCGACACGGTGTTGGTGGCCTGCGCGCCGCGTTACACCCTGTCCGCCCTGCAGTCCCCTGAAGGGCTGGCGGGCGCTTATGGCAGCACGTTCCTGGACCTTCCGGAGGCATATGCGGGCATGATGTTCCGCGATGTGTTCACCGGCTGTCAGGTGCGGCCCGAGCGTGGACCGGGTGGTGCGGTGTTGCCTCTGGGGCCGCTCCTGGCGGAGTTTCCGGTGATTCTGCTGGAGAGGAGCGCCGGATGAGGAGGGCCGAGGTGCTTCCAGGGAAGCCGTATCCCCTGGGCGCCACGTTCGATGGGCAGGGTGTCAACTTCGCCGTTTTCAGCGAGCACGCGAAGAAGGTCGAGGTCTGTCTCTTCGATCCGGAGGACCCCGCGAAGGAGACGCGCCGCTTTCCCTTGCTGGAGACGACGCACCAGGTGTGGCACGGCTACGTGCCTGGCCTGGCCGCGGGCGCCCTCTACGGACTGCGCGTGCACGGGCCCTACGAGCCGAAGAAGGGGCTGCGCTTCAACCCCCACAAGCTGTTGGTGGACCCGTATGCCCGGGCCATCCACGGCCAGGTGGACTACCAGGCCCCCATCTACGCCTATACGCCGGGCACCAAGGAGGACGACCTCGCGTTCGACACGCGCGATGACGCGGCCGCCGTGCCCAAGGGCGTGGTGATGGGCGCGGACACCTTCGACTGGGAGGGAGATACCCCGCCTGGCGTGCCGTGGCACGACACGCTCATCTATGAAGTCCACGTGAAGGGCTTCACCCAGCTGCACCCGCGCGTCCCGGAGGCGCTGCGGGGCACCTACGCGGGGCTGGCGCACCCGGCCAGCATCGAGCACCTGAAGAAGGTGGGCGTCACCGCGGTGGAGCTGCTGCCCATCCAGCACATCGTCGACGAGCCTTTCCTCATCCAGCGCGAGAAGGTCAATTACTGGGGCTACAACACGCTGGGGTTCTTCGCGCCGGACGCGCGCTACAGCGGCTCGGGTTCGCTGGGCGGGCAGGTGGACGAGTTCAAGCGCATGGTGAAGCAGCTGCACCGCGCTGGCATCGAGGTGCTGCTCGACGTCGTCTACAACCACACCTGCGAAGGCAACCAGCTGGGCCCCACGCTGTCCTTCAAGGGCGTGGACAACGCGGCGTACTACCGGCTCACGGAGAAGGACCCGCGCTACTACCTGGACGTCACCGGGTGCGGGAACTCGTGGAACGCCACGCACCCGTACGCGCTGAAGCTCGTCGCCGACTCCCTGCGCTATTGGGTGGAGGAGATGCATGTGGACGGGTTCCGCTTCGACCTGGCCACCACGCTGGGAAGAGACAGGCACGGCTACGACACCCGCGCCGCCTTCTTCCAAATCATCCACCAGGACCCGGTGCTCAGCCGGGTGAAGCTCATCTCCGAACCCTGGGACGTGGGCGACTTTGGCTACCAGGTGGGCAACTTCCCGGTGCTGTGGAGCGAGTGGAACGGCAAGTACCGCGACACCATCCGCCGCTACTGGAAGGGCGATGACCGGCAGGCGGCGGAGATTGGCTACCGCCTCACCGGCAGCTCGGACCTGTTCTCACTGTCCGGCCGCAAGCCCGCAGCGAGCGTGAACTTCGTCACCGCGCACGACGGCTTCACGCTGCACGACCTCGTCACGTACAACGACAAGCACAACGAGGCGAACGGTGAGGAGAACCGCGACGGCGCCAACGACAACCACTCCTGGAACTGCGGGGTGGAGGGCGAGACGACCGACGCCGAAATCAACGCCCTGCGCGAACAGCAGAAGCGCAACTTCCTGGCGACGCTCTTCCTGTCCCAGGGCGTGCCCATGCTGGTGGCCGGCGACGAGATGGGCCGCACGCAGAAGGGCAACAACAACGCCTACTGCCAGGACAACGAGCTGTCGTGGGTGGACTGGGAGCTGAACGACACGCAGCGCGCGCTGCTGGACTTCACCTGCGCCCTGACCAAGCTGCGGCGTGAGCAGCCGGTGCTGCACAAGCGGCGCTTCTTCCGCGGCGCCCATATGTGGGACAGCGAGCTGAAGGACCTGGCGTGGTTCCGGCCCGATGGCCAGGAGATGCGCAAGGACGACTGGGAGAAGCCCTACGTGCGCTCCCTGGGATTCCTGCTGGGCGGTGACGCCATCACCGCGCCGGACGATGAAGGGAACCGGATTGTGGGGGACACCATCCTGGTGCTGATGAACGCCCACCACGAGCCCATCACCTTCAGGCTGCCTGCTGTCGAATGGGGCGCGGACTGGGAGCTGGTGGTGGACACGGCGTTGGCGGGGGAGTCGCTTCGCACGCATACGCCGGCGGGGGGCACCGTGCAGGTGGTGGGCCGCTCCCTGGCGGTGCTGCGCCGCCCGGCGACGGAGTAGCCCCCGCGGGGCCGGAAGGGGCCCGCTGGACGAAAGCAGGAGGTCCAGCGGGTTTCACGCGAGGGGTCGACGCCCGGGCAGCCCGCCGGTAGGGTGCGCCCCGTCATACCCTGCAACAGGATTGCTACGTGAACACGCAAGTCGCGCTCTGGGTGGGTTTCAACGTCTTCGTCCTCGCGATGCTCGCGCTGGACCTCGGGCTGTTCCATCGCAAGGACCATGCGGTGACGCCGAAGGAGGCGGGCCTCTGGACGCTGGTGTGGATTACCCTCAGCCTGATTTTCTGCGCGGGCATCTGGCACTACCAGGGGCCCACCGTGGGGCTCCAGTGGTTGACGGCGTACGTGGTGGAGTACGCGCTCTCCGTCGACAACCTCTTCGTCTTCCTGATGGTGTTCAGCTACTTCCGGGTGGCGCCCGAGCACCAGCACCGGGTGCTCTTCTGGGGCATCCTGGGCGCGTTCGTCATGCGCGCTGGCCTCATCATCGCCGGCACGGCGCTGGTGAAGCAGTTCCACTGGCTCATCTACCTGTTCGGCGCGTTCCTCGTCTTCACCGCGGTGAAGATGCTGGTGTCCAAGGACGAGGAGATGGACCCGGAGCAGCAGGGCATCGTGAAGTTCGCGCGCCGGGTGCTGCCGGTGGCCCGGCTGGGTGAAGGCAGCCGCTTCATGGTGCAGGAGGACGGCCGCAGCAAGTTCACGCCGCTGTTCATCGTGCTGCTGGTGGTGGAGGCCACGGACCTGCTCTTCGCGCTGGACTCCATCCCCGCGGTGCTGGGCATCAGCCAGGACGCCTTCATCATCTACACGTCCAACGTGTGCGCCATTCTGGGCCTGCGCTCGCTGTTCTTCGTCGTGGCCAGCCTGATGGAGAAGTTCCACTTCCTGAAGGTGGGCCTGAGCGCCATCCTGGGCTTCGTGGGCGTGAAGATGCTCATCACCTTCTTCGACATCCACGTCCCCATCGGCATCTCCCTGGGCGTGATTGCCGGCGTGCTGGTGGCGGCCATCGTCGCCTCGCTGGTGTGGCCGAAGCAGCCGGAGCCCGGACAGGACCGGGAAAGCGCGAAGACGTAGGCAGGGCGCCGGGGCTTCCAACCCGGCGTTTTCCTTGCAAGTGGGCGCCGTTGCCGCCAAATCTGGGGGCATGTCCTCCAGCGCCATCACCGACGGCATCCGCATCACCGTGAAGCCCGCCTACTGGCCGGAGCGCAGCGCTCCGGAGTCCGGGCAGTTCGCCTTCATGTACACGGTGGAGATTGCCAACGAGGGCGACGCGCCGGCGCAGCTCAAGGCGCGCCATTGGGTCATCACCGATGCCACGGGCAAGGTGGAAGAGGTGAGGGGCGAGGGCGTGGTGGGCCGCCAGCCCCACCTGGGGCCCGGAGAGCGGTTCGAGTACACGAGTTGGGCCATGCTGCGCACGCCCTTCGGCACCATGCGCGGCACCTATGACATGGTGCGGCCGGACGGCACGCACTTCGAAGCGCGCATCGCCGAGTTCGCGCTCACCCTTCCCAACTCCCTGCACTGATGCCAACGCCCACTTCGAAGCGAGGGCTGCTGCTCGTCAACCTGGGGACGCCGGATGCTCCGCAGACGGGGCCCGTGCGCCGCTACCTGCGCGAGTTCCTCAATGACCCGCGCGTCATCGACATCCACCCGCTGGGGCGCTGGGCGCTGCTCAACTTCATCATCCTTCCGATGCGTCCGGCGAAGAGCGCGGAGGCGTACCGCAAAATCTGGATGAAGGAGGGCTCGCCGCTGCTCGTGTACAGCCAGGCCCTGGCGGCCCAGGTGGCCGAGCGGCTGGCGGGGGAGTACGAGGTGGTGCTGGCCATGCGGTATGGCTCGCCCTCCATCCCCGACGGCATCGCGGCGCTCAAGGCGCGCGGCGTGTCGGAGTTCACCGTGCTGCCGCTGTACCCGCAGGAGGCCGCGTCCTCCACCGCGTCCTCGCTGGCGCGCACCTATGAGGTGCTGGCCCAGTCGTGGGACGTGCCCTTCGTGCGCGCGGTGCCGGCCTTCTTCGAGCACCCAGGCTTCCTGGATGCCTTCACGGCCGTGGCGCGGCCGGTGATTGACGACGCGCGCGCCGACTACGTCCTCTTCAGCTTCCATGGCCTGCCGGAGCGGCACATGCGCAAGAGCGACCCCACGGGGACGCACTGCCTGTCCACCGCCTCGTGCTGCGACGCCATGACGGACGCCAACCGCCACTGCTACCGCGCGCAGAGCTACGCGACGGCGCGGGGGCTGGCCCAGCGGCTGGGCCTGCCGGCGGAGGGGTGGAGCGTGTCCTTCCAGTCGCGGCTGGGCCGCACGCCGTGGGTGAAGCCGTACACGGACGTGGTGTTGCCGGAGCTGGCGAAGAAGGGCGTGAAGCGCCTGGCGGTGATGTGCCCGGCCTTCGTGGCGGACTGCCTGGAGACGCTGGAGGAGATTGGCCTCCGCGCGCGGGAGCAGTTCCTGGAGGCGGGAGGGGAGTCGCTGACGTTGGTCCCCTCCCTCAACGCCCACCCGGCCTGGGTGGACGCCGTGGTGCGCATGGTGCGCGAGTCGGACGGGCCGCCTACTGCTGTGGCTGGGCCGTTGGCGTCGGCGCGGGAGCCGATTCCACCGCGGTGAGGCGCAGCTTCAGGGCGCCGGTGGGCACCTGGAGCGCGGCGGTGGGGAAGCCGCCCTTCGTCACCGACGTGACGGTGCCTTCCCACGAGCGCCACCGCCCGGCCTTCACCAGGAACTCGCCACGGCCGGTGATGCTCACCTCGGCGCTGGCGCTGGTTTCGGGCGCGGCCCGGGGCCGGGGGCGTCCCGAGTCGTCCGCCTCCGCGTCTTCCTCCTCGGCGCGCGCGGGCGAGGTGGGGGGCTCATCCTTCGCGCGGACCTTGCCGGCCAGCTTCTCGGAGATGGCGTACTCCAGCGTGGCCACCTGCTCGCCCCCGTCGGCGGGCGTCAGGCTGGCGAGCTTCACGCGGTTGCTCCGCTCGGGCTGGCCGGCCTGGAACTGGGGCCCCAGCGCCTCCATGAGGATCAGCTCGGTGCCGAGCGACCACACGTCACCGGTGCCCACCGGATCTCTCGGCAGCTCCAGGACCAGGGTGGCGGTGTTGCGGGTGGCGCCTTGCAAGCCGTCGAGCACGAAGCCGCGCTCGCTCAGCGTGGCCGTGTCCGCGTCGACGTTGCTGCCCACAGGGACGACGCGGAGGCGGTAGTCACCCGAGTCGGTCCGCTCCATGAAGTAGGTGACGGGCCCGGGCAGGACCGCGGGGGCCGCGGCGACGGGGGCGGGCTTCTCCTTGCCCTTGCCCTTGGCGCTCTTGGGGGGCGCGGCTTCCTCGGTGCTGGCGGGCGCGCCGCCGGTGCGCTCGATGTCGAGCCGGTACGACGAGGGCGCGCCCTGGGCAATCTTCCACCGGAGGACCACCTTTGAGGGGTCCACGGGTGGCTCCGCGGCAGCCGCGGGAGCGGCTTCCGCGGGAGGCGGAGCGTCCTTCATCCCCGGCGGGCGGGGAATGGGCTCCATCTTCCCACGGGGCTCTTCCTTGCAGGCGGTCAGTGACAGGGCGACGACCAGACCAAACACGCTTTGCTTCACGCGGGGACGCTCCTTGGCAGCCCTCGCGGGATATCGAAGCAGGCGAGGTCATTCAAGTACGTCACCCGGCCGCTTCGAGGACGAATGGGCGAGATACACGTCGACCTGCGTCTTGACGCGTCCGGCGAAGTCTGGGTCGAGCTGCTCCATGATGGCCCATTCGAGATTGAGGTCCCTGCGGAGGTTGGGCCTGGCGGAGCGCACCAGTACGGGCTCGGTGGAGAGCAGGACCGTGGGCATGATGTTCTGCTTCTCCTCGGGGGCCGTCATGGTCGTCGTCTCCGGCGTCGGCAGCGACTGCGTCCGGGCGGGCATGTTGGCGGCCATATGGTATGCGCGCACGGTGAACCGACCGTCGGGACGCTTGTGCCCCTCGACGTAGACGCGGGACCAGTGGGTGAAGACGTCGTAGTTGCCGGAGACCTTCCACGGCGTGATGAGGAACATCGGGTCCGTGCTGGGTAGCAAGGCATAGCCGCGCTCACTCAGGATCGTCTCGGCGGCCTTCATGACCTGTCGTGCGGGCATGTCGTACACCACATAGCTGCTCGTGCGCTCCAGCAGCGTCTGGCGGTGGTTCGTGCAACCCACCAGTGCGAGCAGCATGAGGATGCTTACGAACGCGGGGTTCATCGTCATCGGCGGGCCTCCGTGAGGGGACGCGGGACGTCTGTCGTAGGGTGACAACGCCACGGTCAGGACGGCCATATCGGCAGGGACATACGGAAAGTGGAGCGGGGCCGTGCAGGGCAGTCAGCCGTCTTGCGTCCTCGCGTCACGGGTCTGCTTGCGTTTCGTGCGTGCTTTGCGAAGAAGCGGGTGCATGTCCGAGCCGCCAGAGAAGCCCGTGACTCCCTTGTTCGATACGACCCGTGACGCGCTGGCGTGGCTGCGGGCGCAGGGGCTCGAGCACTTGTCGCGGCTGAGCCTGGCGGTGCTGATGCCGCTGGTGGAAGCGGCCTGGCTGCCGCAGGCGCGTCCCGTGCTCGCCCGCCGAAGGCTCGTGGAGTTGCTGAGCACGGACTCGCTGGCGCGTTGGATGACGGAGGCGATGCCGTCTCCCCGGATGAAGGAGCTGCTGCCCACGCTCGCTTGGCGCTTCGTGGAGGCGGAGCGGCTGGGCGCGGAGGCGTCACGGGCTTCGCTCGACGAGCGGCTCGCTCCGCCCGCCGAGTCTCGCACGCACCGCGTCCATGGCCTGTTGCTGGCGCTGCGTGCGCGCGTTCCGGCGTCCGTCGCCCCCCGGCCGATGCACGCGCTGGTGCCGGACCTGATGCAGTACGACGCTCCGCTGCCGGGCTTCCGTCTCCGCGAGACGCGCATCTCCGAGCTGCCTGTGGGGGCGCATGCGGGCTTCATCCTTCCCGAGGCCCGGCTGATTTTCGCTCCCACCGAGGTGACGGGGGACTGCTCCTGTGGCGCGACGTTCTGCGTCCACCTGCTGGCGGCCATCGACACGGCATTGCAGTGGTTGCGCCAGCCCTGGTCCGAGTCCTTTGGAGAGGAGCTGGAGGAACTGGTCCGTCCCGGTTGGGAGCGCGCGCTGCGGGCGCTGGAGCGGGCCGTTGACGACAGTCCCGGTGGGCCTGGAGGTGGCGAGGTCTCCTGGCGGCTGGACGTCATCAACGGGTATGGCGTGGAGCTCGCGGCCTACGTGCACAAGCGCAACAAGAAGGGCCAGCGCAGCACGGGCGCGAAGGTGAGCCGGCGCAAGCTGCTGCAGGACCATGGCTCGCAATTGTCGGCGGCGGACGCGCGCTTGGCGGCGCTGCTGCCGGAGTCGGAAGCCCCCGCGTCGCGCGCGCTGCTCTTCGAACTGGTGGGGCATCCCCGCATCCACCTGGATGAGAATCCGGACCTGCTGGTGCGTATCGAGCGCGTGAAGGTCGGGCTCGTCGCCGAGGACCGGGACGGCGTGGTCATCGTGAGCGCGGGGGTGGATGGCGCGATGCTGCCCACGGCGATGCTGGAGCGGGTGCGCAAGGCTCAGCCGGAGGAGGGGCTCTACATCTGGGATGACAGCCAGCGGGTGCTCACGGTGCTGGACGCGGGCCCCGAGGTCCGCGCGCTGCTCACGGCGCTGAACCGCCACGGCAATTCGTTTCCGCCGGAGAGCCACGTCGCGCTGCTGGACCAGCTGTCGAAGCTGTCCCTGCGCGTGCCGGTGGCGCTGCCTCGGAGCGTCTTGGGGGAGTCGGTGCCGCTGCGCTACGCCCCCGTGGTGCGCATGGAAGCGCATGCGAGCGGGGCGGTCCGGGTGGAGCTGCGCACGCGCCCGTTGCCGGACAGTCCCACGTTCATTCCGGGGGAGGGGGCGCGCGACGTCCACGTC